>CAYMYS010000038.1:22224-24564 GCA_964394725.1 uncultured Syntrophaceae bacterium | reverse complement strand
AAACTGAAATTACGCCTCAAAAAGATTCGACAATCCAGAGTTCAAACATATCTCCTCCTCTTGAGACTGAAATTTCTATCCATGATGAATCAGAACCGAGGGAACAGGGTGACAGTAGCGGCAGATACCTTTACTGTGTCGTCGAAGGCAATGAAAAGATGAGCTTCGGTAAGATTGGGATAGGGGAAAATGAGGTTTACACCATTTCCTATGAGGATATTTCCGCAGTTGTCCACAACTGTCCTGATTATCCATACCAATCGGATGATGACGAGACAATGAAGGGATGGGTAATGGTGCACCAGAATGTAATCGAAAGGGTATTGGAAAGTTTCGATTCTGTCCTTCCACTCGGTTTTGACACCATAATTCAGGGAGATGAAGCTACATCCCCGAAAAAGAATATGAGGAATTGGTTGAAGGGTGATTATGAAAATCTGAAGGGGAAGATGGAGAAGGTCAGAGGCAGGGCCGAATACGGTGTTCAGGTCTTATGGGATCCAAAAATTATCGCCGAAAAGATTGCAGAAGAAAACACTGAGATCAGAAAAGTGAATGATGAAATAAGGTCAAAGCGAAAAGGTCTGGCCTACATGTATAAGCAGAAATTAGAGGGTCTCATAAAAAAGGAGATGGAAGAAAAGGCAAATCAGGATTTTAAGGAGTTTTTTGAAAGGATTAAACCACATGTAGATGACCTGAAGGTTGAAAAGACCAAAAAAGCGGAAGATGAAAGACAGATGCTAATGAATCTTTCCTGCCTGCTTCCGAAAGAGGCCAGCGAGAAGCTGGGAGAAGAACTGGAAAAGATCGATAACATGGAAGGTTACTCTGTTCGTTTCACAGGACCATGGCCGCCGTACAGTTTTGTATAGGAGAGTGATCAGTGAAGAGTAGCGTGGGGTCTCTGTGCCCCACAGAGGGGGCACGCTACACATTATTGGGGTACGCAGAAAACTAAAACAATGGAACCAACAAGAAATACACACACGACCTTGGTAGATTTGTTGGACCGTATCCTGGACAAGGGGCTGGTGATCCAGGCCGATCTTATAATATCCGTTGCCGGTGTTCCCCTGATAGGGGTTAATCTGCGAGCGGCCCTGGCGGGAATGGAAACAATGCTTGAATATGGTGTGATGCAGGCGTGGGATGAAAAGAGCAGGGCATGGGAAAGAGGACACAGGAAAATAGCCATTTCCTCACTTTTTGAAGGAGAAGAGATTGCCCTGAAAATGTATGGATCTTATTACTATAGTAAGGGGATATATAATGCCTGGAGGCCCGGCTATTATTATTTAACCAGCAAAAGGCTTATACTTCATCGTCAGGATTTTGATGAAGTTATATTCCAGGTGCCGTTAGAAGGAATAAAAGGAGTGATAATAAAAGAGGAGGAGCATTTTGTTAAAGATGAGCAAAAACAGGTGCTCTATCTTCTTGACAAAGAGGATCAAGTACATCGCCTCAGCGCAGTGGGAATACAACAGTTGAAAGATGCTATCGAACAGAAAATAAAGGCTATGGAGCTTTTATTAGTAGAGAATCCTGTAATCCCGGAATTTGAAGAAGGGCCGGTTGATTTCCTCATGGAAGGTGAATCGATTGCTTGTCGAGATGAAAAGGTGTGGTATTTAGTGCCAGCTGAAGGAATTCAGCAAGAAACCTGGAGGCCGGGGCACCTCTATCTTACCAATAAGAGATTATGCTGGTGGTATGATTTTGACAGGAAAATGGTTTTTGATGTTGCTATTGATCGGATCATCAATGCCGACAGCGAAACTAGAAAGGTAAGCGGTCTGGGCAGCAAGAAAGAGAGTGTCCTCGATATCATATATGAGGTTAATTCATCAAAAAGGACAGTTTCTTTTGCCGGGAAGGACATAGATGAATGGGCAGAGGTGTTGAAGGGGATTGTATCAGCCCGAAGCTCTGAGGTTTCTGGCCCTGAGATGGAGACATGTCCTGAATGCGGGAAAGAAGCGCCCGTTAAGGAACTTTTAGAACGGGGTTGCCCATATTGCAACTGGGTCAGCCCCGTCAAACGAGAAAGAATTCACAAAATCGGAATCCCTGTTTGAATGATGCAGACTAGAAACGAAATAATGGGCAGCAGGTGCCCCTTGAATAGGGGTTATTGAAAACTTAGGCTTGTTTTTGGGTAGCCTTTCGGCAGTATGCCGGGGACCAATCACTGATAGGGGCAATATTATGGCTAAATCAAGGAAAAGCAACTCGTACGACATGCACACGAATCAAAAGGATGAGTCGGCTCACTCTGAGAGACTTGCCTTTACCGGCAGGATAGCCGCAAGTATAGCCCATGAGATAAGAAATCCG
>CAYMYS010000038.1:14770-22111 GCA_964394725.1 uncultured Syntrophaceae bacterium | reverse complement strand
TACGGAGAGGATTAACTTTTTGATTACCGAACTCCTCAACTGTGCCCGGCCACCCAAACTCAATATCCGGCCTCATGATATCCATAAGATTTTGGAAAGCATTTTGGATTCCATAAAGACCAAGATCGCCTCGCAACGAATAGTCGTGAGTAAGCAATTTAACTCACAGATGCCGTCGATAAATGTAGATAAGGAGCAGATCGAACGGGTATTCTTAAACGTGATGATAAATTCTCTTGAGTCTATGTCCAATGGGGGCAATATGACGATAACTACAGAGATGGAAGGGGATTTTCTTGTCGTGAAGATTAGGGATACGGGGGAAGGTATCCCTGAAGAAGATATTATCAGGATATTTGACCCCTTTTTCAGCACTAAGCCATCGGGAGTAGGCCTGGGGCTATCTACAACTTACGGGGTCGTTGTCAGCCACGGTGGCACAATAGATGTTGAAAGCGAACGGAACAGGGGCACTCTTTTCGTGATCTCTTTGCCGACAAAATAGAGCCTGGAGGAAAGTTCATGAAAGATCTAAAATACGACATCAGAAGAGGAGCGGATACATACAGGTTGATCTATCACACCAGGCTGCGGAGCTGGATCTTAAAGGGCATTATAAAACGTGGTGAAGCCATGGTCTGGCGAAGCGGGCTTTCGGGCTGGCGCAAACCTGAAGAACTCGAAGAACTGAGGCCTTATTTTAAACAACGGGAAGAAGAACATCTAAGAAGAACAGGGGAGGAAGCAGAATTGCGCCCGTTTCCGAAAAAGCGGATAAAGAACATCTTGATTATAGACGACGAAGAGGACTTGTGCTGGCTCTTGACCAATACCTTACAGAAAAAAGAGTATACAATATTGACGGCCAACACCATAAGTGATGGCATGGCCTGCCTCAGGGAGGCGCCTGATTTATTGGTTTTAGATCTGAAACTGCCCGACGGTAATGGAATGGACCTGCTTTCCAAGATCAGGGCGATATCCCCCCAGACATTAGTGATCATCATTTCAGCCTATGGCAGTGAAGAAAAAAGGAAAGAAGCAAAGGACAGAGGGGTCTACTGTTTTCTTGACAAGCCCTTTACCGAGGAAAAGATTTTGGATGCCATAGGACAATTTCAAGAGAAGGAACAGTAGCGTTGCCCCTCAGTGGGCAACCAATCTGTGGGGCACAGAGACCCCACGCTACTGGGAACAACATACTCGGTAGCAGTAGCGTTGCCCCTCTGTGGGCAACCAATCTGTGGGGCACAGAGACCCCACGCTACTGGGAACAACATATACGGCAGTAGTAGCGTTGCCCCTCAGTGGGCAACCAATTTGTGGGGCACAGAGACCCCACGCTACTGTGGGCAACCAATTTGTGGGGCGCAGAGACCCCACGCTACTGTGGGCAACCAATTTGTGGGGCACAGAGGTCCCACGCTACATAACTGATAACTGATCACTGTTCGACGGAGGAGAACGTTGACAAAGGCAATCGGCATAGACCTGGGAACGACATACTCGGTGGCAGCCGTCATGGAAGATGGTCATGCCAGGATAATCAAAAATGCCGAAGGTGAAAATCTCACTCCTTCGGCATACGCGGAAACGGCGCAGGGGCACAGGCTGGTCGGTTCGGTGGCCAGGGGGCAGGCTGCGGCCAATCCCGAGAAGACCGTGCTATCCATAAAGAGACGCATGGGCAGCGATTATCGAGTTTCCATAAACGGCCGAAACTATTCCCCCCAGGAGATATCGGCCTTTATCCTGCGAAAGATAAGATCGGATGCGGAAAAACAACTGGGTGAGGAAGTAACGAGAGCCGTCATCACGGTTCCCGCCTATTTCAGCGATGGCCAGCGACAGGCAACCCGTGAGGCCGGGATTATGGCGGGTCTTGATGTCATGAGGATAATCAATGAACCTACGGCGGCGTCTCTGGCCTATGGCATAGACCGTGAGGAAATTCAAACTGTTCTTATCTGGGATCTGGGCGGGGGAACTTTTGATGTATCTATACTGGAGATGGGAGACGGCATGTTTCACGTAAGGGCCGTGAACGGCAATACCTCTCTTGGCGGTGATGACTGGGATGAGATGCTGGCCGATTATCTTGCCGGAGAAATTTTGGTAGACCAGGGGATCGACGTAAAATCCGACGCAATGCTTCTCCAGCGCCTGAGGGAGACCGCTGAAAAGGCCAAAAAGGAACTTTCCTACAACGCAAAATCCAGCATTTCCCTGCCCATTGCCAGGACAAATAATGGAGGATGGAAAAACCTCGAAACATTTATTGATCGGGACACATTTGAAACAATCACTGAGGACTTGAGGGAAAAGCTTACCGGACCCACACGTCAGGCCCTGATTGATGCCGGGCTCGCGTCTGAAGACATCGACAGGGTTGTGCTTGTGGGGGGGTCCACGAGGATGCCTGCCATAAGGCGACTGGCGGAGGAGTTTTTTTCCCGGAAACCCTATACAAAGATCAATCCCGATGAGGTTGTCGCCATCGGGGCTGCTGTTCAGGCAGGGGTTTTAACGGGGGAGGTTGACAATGTCACACTGGTGGACGTGACTTCCCTTTCACTGGGAGTTGAAACTCAGGGAGGCCTTTTTACGAAGATCATTACCCGTAATTCAACGATTCCCACCTCGGCAGGCCAGATATTCACCAACGCCGGAGACGATCAGACCGTTATGGATATCCATGTCCTTCAAGGCGAGCGGGAGATGGCCGCGGGCAATATAAGCCTGGGGCAGTTCCAGTTGACCGATATCCCTCCGCTGCCCAGGGGAAAGGCACAGGTGGAGGTTACCTTCGAGATCGACGTAAATGGAATAGTAAAGGTCTCCGCCGAGGAACTTTATACGGAACAGCAGACCGGGATTACGATCAATGCCGCCCATCTGCTGTCGGACGAGGAAGTTGAATATGCAATAAGGGAAGCGCAGACCCATGCAGAAGAAGACACGAAAAGGCGCGAGGAAGTGGAGATTAATATCGCAGCCGACGGCATGATCCGCGCAGCCGAACTGGTGATGAAGGAGAAAAAGAAGAGGGTGTCTGCTTCATTATTAAACAGCATTCAAGCGGCCATACTGGATCTTAAAGAATCATTGGCAGAAGGCGAAAGCGACAACATCAAAGGTGGGACGGATGTGTTGAGAAAATTGCTCAGTGAAATATGATGGACTTGCAAAAAGGGTGCCAAGGGCATCAGTGGCGATATGGATCATTTTCGTTGGCCAAACAAATTCTTTCGGAAACATGGGCTTTTCAGTCTTGTGGAGACCCATCGAATATTGCTCCAGTCCTCATCGAGGTAAAACCACCGATTGGAGAGCCGGATGCGGGAAATCCGCAAGTCCGGTTCGGAGGGAGGGGCGATACAAACCAATGTATCGTTCCTACCCCTATAGTCTTTTTAGTAGTTGCAGATTATCTGGACTCCTCCCGGACTTGATCCTGGATCTGCCGGAGTGATGACTTTTTACGAATGCATCAATATTGTTCTGAGATAAAGAGAGAGGTAACTGTGAGTACTGATCAAGAAAACAGGAAAACACCGATGGATCAAAGATTGCGGAATGGTTGGGAAAGAGAAAAGTTTTTCCTGATGATCCTTGAAACGAGTGTCGATACCATTCTGGTCCTTGATCAAGAGGGTATTATAAAGTTTGTAAACCCGGCCGCAGAGAGCCTCTTTGACCATCCTGTCGAAGAGATGATCGGGCAGATGTTTGGATTTCCGGTTCATGGCATGGAAAAGACCGAATTGGACATCTCACGACCGGGGGAAGATTCGCGTGTGGTGGAAATACGTGTCGCGAAAAAAGAAGTAGATGATGAAACTCTTTACATTGCCAATCTGCGAGATATCACAGAGATGATACGGCTCCGGGAGAAACTACGCGCCATGGCGCTTGTTGATGACCTTACCGGCGCCTACAACCGGCGAGGATTCTTCCGCCTGGCCAAACAGCAGATGGGGATGGCCGACCGGACGAAGAAGAAGATATCTCTTGTTTATACCGACCTGGACCATTTAAAGGAAATTAATGATACCTTTGGCCACGCTGAAGGCGACCGGGCATTGAGCGAGATCGCTGAAATCCTTGAAAAGACGTTTCGAAAATCGGACATTATTGCCCGCATTGGCGGCGACGAGTTTGTGATTCTTGCGGTGGAAGTCCCCGGGGATACTGCCGGGATTCCTGCCGCGCGTTTAGAAGAGAGTCTGAAGAGGCGAAACGCGAAAGAAACCGGTGGTCACAAATACAAGTTGTCGCTAAGTATTGGCATAGCGCAGTACGATCCCGAATGTCCCTGTTCACTTGAAACGTTGCTGTTTGAGGCTGATAAATCGATGTACGAGCATAAACAGGGGAAACAGAAATGTTAGATCGGGAAAGTGCGGAAATTATAAGGGTTTTGCTGGTTGGAAGCAATTCTGGAGATGCTCGGATGATAGAGAGGATGCTGGTCAAATCAAAGGGCGCCCGGTTCCATGTGGAGTGCGCTGACCGGCTCTCGACAGGTCTTAAACGTCTTGCAAAAGGAGGGATCGACCTGGTACTCTTGGACCTTTCCCTGCCGGCGTGCCAGGGGCCTGATACGCTCAGCGAGCTTTGTTCCCGAATGTCACAGGTTCCTGTGGTGGTAATGACCGATCTCGCTGGCGAAGTGACTGCAATCAAGGCAGTTCATGAAGGCGCCCAGGGTTACTTTATTAAGAATAAGGTGGAACGCTATCGGCTGGTGAAATCCATACTCTATGCCATAGAGCGCAAGCATATCGAACAGGAGTTACAAGAAGCTTATGATAAAGCAATTCAATATGAAATTGCCGAGCGCATGCGGATAGAGGAAGAGTCCAAACAGAGTATAAAGAAACTGCGAACAGCTATGGAAGGAACTATCAATGCCATGGCCTTAATGGTTGAGGCGAGGGATCCTTATACGGCCGGTCATCAAAGGCGGGTAGCCGACCTGGCCGTTGCCATAGCGCAAGAGATGGGACTTCCCCAGTTCCAGATTGACGGCATCCGCACAGCCGGTATTGTTCATGATCTCGGCAAGATATCCGTGCCTTCCGAGATTCTGAGCAAGCCGGCTCCCCTTTCCCCGATCGAATTCGATCTAGTAAAACCCCATCCCCAGGTCGGTTACGACATATTAAAGACGATAGAATTTCCATGGCCCGTTGCCGACATCGTGCTTCAACATCATGAGAGGATGGATGGTTCAGGCTATCCGCAGGGATTATCGGGTAACGACATTCTCCTGGAAGCGAGAATCCTGGGAGTGGCCGATGTTGTTGAGGCCATGGCCGCAAACCGGCCTTACCGGCCTGCCCTGGGAACAGATAAACCATTGGCGGAAATCTCAGAGAAGAGGGGTCTCCTTTATGATGCCGAGGTTGTGGATGCCTGTTTGAGGCTTTTTACAGAGAAAGGGTATAAGATCGAGTAAGAGATGTTGCGATATCAAAAAACCCGGATCCCGTCGCTTCAAGGTGGCGAACAGATAATCCTGCAAGACCAGGGGGCATATAGGAGCAACTCCCGCTCGGGATGGAAGATAGCCCGGTTCTTTCTGACGGATCGACGATTTATGATCTACCAGGGATCAACACCCAGAATTGACATTTCACTCGACGGTATTACGGATTTGCTGGTGGAAAATGTTCACTATGTTATAAAAAATAGAGAAGTGCTATGTCTTTTTTATAACTCAAAAGAGGGTTCTCTGAAGAGGAGGATCTGGTTTGTCACGCCGGACCTGGATGACTGGAGGAAAAAGATCTATCAGGCATCCCTGTTAAATATCAGTGTGGAAACGCTCGAAAAGATTGCAGACGGGCTGGATCATGACGGCCAGGATATACTTTGGTATCTCTGGGACAAAGGTCATGCCGGAATAGACCGGCTGGCCGAACTGACAGATGCGCCGAACCATATGCACGTGCTTATGAATATAAGGGAAAGGATTAACCCTGTTGCCGAAAAGGTGACAGGGTGTCCCATACTCTCTTTCGAGAGATCGAGGGTTGACTCGGAGACGGGGAAGGCGGTTCTGTTCAGCTGGTGGTTGGTGGGGAATCATAATAAATGTGTAGACGGTGATGAACGCCTTCTCGATATATTCGATGAAGAGTCCTGCATGCAGGTTGTTATGGAAGTGAGGGGAATAGAGGAATCGGACTTGAGACTGGACATTAAAGGTGATCTTCTCTCTGTACGGTCGGTTAAGACCGGTTATTCGTGGGAAGAAACAATCAATTTGCCCGCCGGAATAAATCCCGATAGCCCCCAGATGCGACTGAGAAACAACCTGCTGGAAATTAAATTGTCCAAAAGTAGTCAGTGATCAGTGGTCAGGAAGAGACAGTGAGCAGGGGGCAGTGAGTGGTGGCAGAAGGCGGTGGGCAGATGTAGCGTTGCCCCTCCGTGGGCAACCAATTTGTGGGGCACGAAGGCCCCACGCTACTTTCCCCATGAAGTCGGGGGCGTAGATGATTTAGGCAGGATATACGATTCAGGTGTTTTGTAGCGTTGCCCCTCTGTGGGCAACAGATCAGTGGGGCACGGAGACCCCACGCTATTGTGGTTAACATATTTGTGGGGCACGGAGGCCCCACGCTACACAACAAATTACTTCCCATTATAATGCTGCAAAGTGGCATAGTGGAGCTTTTAATGAAACGATTAACAATTGATTGACCATGGAGTTCAGTAATGATGTCTCGTCAGGCGCCGGAATACTTAAAGAACAGTGACCTTAAACTTATCCTTTTCGGTGGAAAGGGAGGCGTGGGCAAGACTACCATGGCGGCAAGCGCCGCGCTGCACCTGGCGCGATCAAATCGTAATGCCAAAAAGATCCTCATAATATCAACCGACCCCGCGCATTCACTGTCGGACAGCTTTGAGACAGAGATCGGCGACCGGGTGACGCCGATACAGTGGTCAGTGGTCAGTGGTCAGGGGTCAGGGGGCAGTCCGCAATCCGCAATCCGCAATCTATTCGCCCGCGAGTTGGATACGACGAGACTGGCAGATAGATTCAGGAAAAAAAATGAAGCTGTTATCAAGAAATTGGCCGACAGGGGAACCTATTTCGACAGGCAGGATATCGCCGAATTTTTCGATCTTTCGCTCCCGGGTATGGATGAGGTCATGGCCATCATCGAGATTGCCGATCTCATAGGCGATGGAACCTATGATATCATTATAATAGATACCGCTCCCACGGGGCACACAGTCAGGATGCTTGCCCTGCCCGGCGAGATGCAGAAGTGGATTGAAGTAATGGACCTCATGCAGCACAAGCACCGCTACATGTCCACACAC
>CAYMYS010000038.1:0-14760 GCA_964394725.1 uncultured Syntrophaceae bacterium | reverse complement strand
AAGGACGAGTGTGATATATTTCTGGAAAAGCTTTCGTCGGACATCGACAGGGTGAAAAAGATGCTGTCGAACAGGCGGACAACCCGCTTTGTCCCCGTGACTATACCCGAACCTATGAGTATTTATGAAACGGGAAGATTGCTCGAATCGCTCGAAAATATCACGATTCCGGTGAAGGATATAATAGTCAATCGCGTAATGGAGAGTGGCGGCTGTGAATTTTGTAGATTTATAAAGGAGGACCAGAGAAAATCCCTGGCTGAAATCGAGGATAAATTTTCGCGATATAATCTGATAAAAGTTCCCCTCTTCCCCGTGGAAATCCGGGGGATTGATGGGTTGAGGAGGCTGACTGACTATTCCTCAGGCGAATCAGAACCGGCGGAAATCGAGAAAGGGAATCAGCCGGATGAAGTTCCCGAAACTGATTTGGCCCTGAGGCCTGATCTTGAATTTATTCTCTTTGGCGGCAAGGGCGGTGTCGGCAAAACAACACTGGCCGCAGCGACAGCCCTTTGCACTGCAAAAAAATACCCTGGGAAAAGGGTTCTCATCTTCTCAACCGACCCGGCCCATTCACTGTCGGACAGTTTCCGGTTGCAGATAGGGAATCATATAACACCTATACCGTATGGATCGGTGGTCAGTGGGCAGGAGGAGTTAGGGGTCAGAAGTCGATCCGCAATCCCCAATCCGCAATCCACAATCAGTACAAATCTCTTTGCCCTTGAGATAAACGCCGACGAGTTGTTTGAAGATTTTAAGCGCGACTTCAAGGAAGACATAGAGGCGATGTTTGACAGATTTTTAGGCGGCCGAGTTGACATCAAATTCGACCGCGAGGTCATGACAGAACTCCTTACCCTCGCGCCTCCGGGGCTGGATGAGATAATGGCCCTGGATATGATCATGGAACTGAGGAAGGAAGGAAAATTTGATCTCTTCATACTAGATACATCACCGACGGGCCACCTGCTCCGCTTTCTCGAACTTCCCGAGATGGTCAGGGAATGGCTGAGGGCATTTTTCAGGCTGCTTTTGAAATATAAGGGGGTTGTCAGTCTGGCAACAGCCGCTGAAAAGGCCCTGGAAATGTCCAGGAATGTCAGAAGGATTCAGGAGACCCTGACGGACAGGGAAAAAACAGAATTCATCGGCCTGACAATTCCTGAAGCGATGGGTTGCCTCGAGTTGGAGCGGCTTACCAATTCTCTGGATAATGCCGGGATTCCCTGCAACCATATTGCGATCAATATGGTTATCCCTGAGACGGATTGCGGCTTTTGTTCCTCAAAGAGGACGGAGCAGCAAAAATATATAAGAAAGATTCGTTCAAAACATGCAGGCCGTAACGTTACAAGCATTCCCCTCTTTCCCCATGAAGTCCGGGGCGTAGACGATTTAGGCAGGATATACGATTCAGGAGGCACCGGGCACGAATGAAATTATTGTGTGTAGCGTGCCCCCTCTGTGGGGCACGGAGGCCCCACGCTACTTTCCCCATGAAGTCGGGGGCGTAGATGATTTAGGCAGGATATACGATTCAGGTGTTTTGTAGCGTTGCCCCTCTGTGGGCAACAGATCTGTGGGGCACGGAGACCCCACGCTACTGTGGGTAACATATCTGTGGGGCACAGAGACCCCACGCTACTGTAAGCGGAACAATTTTTTATTCTGCCCACTAACCACCGACCACCGGTTGCGGCTTTGCCGCCTTAGGAGGCATTCCAGATGAAGAAAAGAATTTTGATTGTGGAGGATGAAATCATAACAGCGAAAGATATGAGGGTCAAACTGGAAAGTCTGGGCTATGAAGTTCCTCTATATGTGCGATCGGGGGAAGAGGCCATCAAAGCGGCAGAAACCCTGGTTCTCGACCTGATCCTGATGGATATAGTAATAAAGGGTGATATAGACGGCATAGAGGCGGCGAAAGAAATCAATAACCGCTTCGAAATACCCGTCGTCTATATTACTGCCAATGCCGATGACGCGACCATCAGACGGGCGAAAGTATCGGAACCCTACGGCTATCTTGTAAAGCCTTTCAATAAAAGGGAACTGCATAGCATTGTTGAGATAGCCTTGTACAAGCACGAAAGCGATGAGCGACTCTTAAGGGTCATGGAGGGCATGGTCAGTGCTTTGGCCATGACTGTGGAGGGAAGGATTCCGCACATCGCAGGTCACCAAAGGCGTGTTGCGAGGCTTGCCGTTGCCATTTCCGAAGATATGCGTCTCCCGCAAAACGACATTAAAGGGATACGTCTTGCCGCTGAGGTCCATGACATAGGTAAAATAAAGATTCCTTCCGGAATTCTGAAAAAGTCAGGGGAATTAACGAAGGCTGAATTTGAAATCATCAAAAATCACCCCGTGGTGGGATATGAAATATTAAAGGAGGTTGACGCTCCCTGGCCGATCGCGGAAATGGTGCTTCACCATCATGAAAGGCTCGATGGATCGGGATATCCTTCAGGTCTCACCGAAAACGACATCAGACCCGGGGCAAAGATTATTGCCGTAGCCAATCTGGTCGAATTAATGACCTCAATCCAGCCGCATCAGCCCGCTCCTGACATCGAAAGTATTTTTGATGTGATTTTGAAAAAAAGAGACATTTTCTACGATAGTCGCGTCGTAGATGCCTGCGTAAAACTCTTTTTGAATAAAGGATTCAGATGGTAATCCGTGACCTCACGAATTTTATAATGGGAAAAATAGGGGAAAAATAGGGACAGAGCCTATTTTAGGAGGGTGATCGATATGCATAAAGTCATGATTGTGGACGATGAGGCCGTCGTTACCGCCTATGACGATGACCGGACGATCGGGAGGGCAAAAAGAGCGGGTCCTTACGGATACATACTGAAACCCTTTCATGAAAGGCAGATAAAGGCGGCCATTGAAGTTGTCCCCTCCAGAAAAAGGAGCAATCGAAAAATGGACCGGGTGAGACGGAAAGTCTATGTGAATGGCAAGAAACACAAGGAGATATTTGAGTATCTTCCGCACGGGATATTTCAGACAACACCGGAAGGACGAATACTCACGGCAAATCCGGCCTTGGCCCGCATGCTGGGTTATGATTCCCCCGATGACCTGATTGCCAGTGTTGGGGACGTGGGACTTCAGATCTATAAAAGACGGGAAGATCGCGTTAGACTGCTGGAAAAGATAGAAAGGCAGGGCATTGTAAAAAGATTTGAAGCCGAATTAATCCGAAAAGACGGCGTTAATATATGGGCCACCATTGACATGCGGGTCGTGCGGGATGAAAGCGGGGCGCATCTCTATTATGAAGGGATTGTTGAAGACATATCCGCCAGCAAACTGATAGAGGAGAAACTGAAAAAAAGTGAACGGATGCTCCGTCTTATTACGGGAAACATGAATGACATGCTCCTCTTGATAGATCTGAAAGGAAATGTCCGGTTTGCGAACGCCGCCCTTAAAGATATCCTCGGTTATGTGCCGGAAGAGATGATCTGCCTGTCCGCTTTCGAATTTGTTCATCCGGAGGACAGAGGGGGTGTGAAAATCCAATTTGAGTCCGCCATTTCCGCTTTGAGACCGGACAAATGCGAATACCGGGTAAGACATGCCGACGGACACTATGTATGGGTGGAAGCCACTGGAAATTTTATGCGTAACGAAGAAGGCCGGGTGGACGGGGCCATATTAAATGTTCGCGATATCACAAGGCGTAAAGAAGTGGCGCAAGAGCTGGAAAGACAGAAGGCATATCTGGAAACAATAGTGCGGATAGCGCCCGTGGCCGTCCTTGTCACTGATGCCACCCACAGGGTCGTTCTATGGAACGAGAAGGCCGAGGATTTGTTCGGATACTCATATGAAGAGATTGCCGGTAAAGACATCGATCCCTTAATAACAAATGAGGATACGATAGACGAGGCGACAGGTCTTACAAACATCAGTTTGAAGGGGCAGCCTTATCCTCCGACGGAGACGGTGCGCTATCACAGAGATGGAACTCCGGTACAGGTCATCATCGCCGGATCTCCGATCCTTGTAGACGATAATCTGACAGCCATAGTCACAACATATGCCGACATCTCGGATATCAAAAGTCTCGATGAACGGCTTCGAAAGAGCGCCGAGAGATTCCGCACCATTTTTGAAAGTCGGGATGAGGGCTACTTTGAGGTTGATCAAGCCGGCAGGGTTATCTTTTTCAACGACGCCCTGTGTCGGTTATTGGGGTATTCGCGTGAGGAACTTGCGGGCATGAGTTTCCGTGAATTCACATCACGGAGAGATGCCGCGAGAAGCCATAAGACGTTCAAACATATCTTCAAAACGAAAATGTCCACTGATCTGAAGGATTGCGAGATTATCAGGAAAGACGGTGTCAGGAGGAATGTCATGCTTTCCGCTTATCCGGTAAGGGACGAAAATGGTGAGACTCCCGGTTTTCGCGGCATTGTCCGCGATGTCACGGCACGCAGAAAGTTGGGAAACGCGCTGAAAAAGTCTAAAACGCTGTATCTCGCCGTATTTGAAAACACAGGCACAGCCACCATAATTATCGAGGAAGATACGACGATTGTTGTGGCGAACAAAGAGTTGGAAAAACTCAGCGGCTATACCAGAAAAGAACTGAAAGGCAAGATGAGCTGGATGGACTTGATAGACGGGGAAGATCGTGAAAGGATGCTGGAGTATCACAAAAAAAGGAGAGAAAATGGAGGGGTTGCCCCCACTGAGTATGGATTTCGCCTGGTTGACAAGGAGGGTAATGTAAAGGATATATTCATTAAGATTGGCGTGATACCTGGAACGAAAAGAAGCGTCGCCTCGCTCCTGGACATAACAGACCGTAAACGTTTTGAGGAAGAGATAAGGACACACCGCGAGCGCCTCACCCTCATCAACAAGATCCTGCGCCATGACCTGACGAACGATCTCATGGCTATTGAAAGCGCCATCAGCCTCTATAGGGACTCGCATGAAGAGGAACTCATAGAAGAGATATCCTCTCATTCGGGAAAGAGCCTTGAACTTATCAGGAGCATGAGGGAGTTTGAATTCTTCATATCCGAACACAAGAAACTGAAAATGTTCGATATAAGGGATGTTGTGGACAGGGTCATCGAAGACTATCCATCCATGGCATTTGAAATCGAGGGGCGAGCGCAGGTTGTTGGTGATGACTCGCTCCGTTCAGTGATAGACAATATTGTCAGAAACGCCGTCATTCACGGAAAGGCCGACAGGATTGTGATAACCATCGGAAGCGCGGGGGATATGTGCGAGGTGCGCATAGCCGACAATGGCCGGGGTATCCCCGATGAGATAAAGGAAAAGGCCTTTGAAGAGGGCTTCTCCTATGGAGATACAGGCCACAACGGTATCGGCCTGCATATTGTCGAGAAGGCAATGAATGCCTACGGAGGTTATGCCTACATTGAAGACAACAAACCAAAGGGCGCCGTCTTCGTATTGAGGCTGATGGGGGTAAGCCAGTATGGATAAAATAGGAATGTGAATCGAGATAGTAATCTGGCCCTGAAGGCTACCGAAAAGAGAGAGATCCCCTTAAAAAAGGCCCGTAAATTGAATATTAATCTTAACCGCAACATTGTTTTAAAGGCAGACAACCTTTTCGATTAAGGGGGAATTATTGTGAGGCTTTCACGTATAGCTCCGAAAAAATTCAGCACACGGCTGATAGTTATGGTACTTATCTCCGGTCTGATTCCTATCCTGACTGCTATCATTGCGATAGACATATTTCTCCATCAATTTCCTGCTGAAATAGACCGTTCCATTGATCTGGGACAAAAGGAACAGTGGCAGCGCGACGAAACAGTCCTGACGAAGATGGCGGAGGATTTTATTCGACGAAAAGCAATGGATGTGGCCCTTCAAATAGAACTGTATCTGGAAGTCCATCCGGAGATGATGCTTGAAGCCCTGCAGATCAACCCTGAATTCAGAGAAATTGCTATTCAGCCGGTGGGTAAAACAGGATACACGGTCCTTCAAGATATGGATATCGCCATCAACCGTTTTCATAATGATCCGAAAATAGAAAACTCGGATCTCCATTTACTGTCTCGGAGTCTGCCGGAGTTCTGGGCTATTATTGAAGCCGGTATGGGGGGGCGATATTCGCAGGGATTCTATCAATGGAGAGATCTTGATGGGAATAGACGCGACAAATTCATGTATATAGCGCCCGTCGGCAGAAAAACGGCAGACGGCGTTCGATTCGGTGTTGCGGCAACCACCTATATAGACGAATTTACCTCTCCCATGCGGATAGCGCAGGACGTTTCCCGCATCACAACACGCACCTTGATAGGCACCCTGACCAAGCGGATAGAGACTTTCAGAAACATGGGTGTTCTTCTTTCATGCTTGGGTGTTCTTTTTGTCCTGAGCTTTTCACTCTGGGTGGGAACATGTTTTTCCCGCGCTATCATTCAGTTTCGAGATGCGACTAAGGCAGTCAATGAGGGGGATTTTTCGATAAAGTTAAAACCTGCCATGTCCGGCGATGTCGGGGAGCTGATTGAAGATTTCAATGATATGGTGGCACAGCTCGCAGAGACTACTGTAAAAAAAGAGGCCTTAGAGAAGAGTGAAGGGGAATTGAAGCGGGCAAACATCCTGCTGGAGCGGGAAATAACAGGCCACAAGCAGGCTGTGGATGATCTGGGTAAATCCGAAGTGAAATACCGCACTGTCTTTGAGAATACCGGTACGGCCACCATAATTATTGAGGAGGATACAATTTCTTTAGCCAATACTGAATTTGAGAACCTCAGCGGATATTCCAGAGAAGAAGTGGAAGGCAAGATGAGGTGGACAGACTTTATAGACGAAAAAGATATCGAGAGGATGCAGGAATATCACAAGGGGAGAAGGGAGAAGGGAGAAGGGAGAAAGGAAAAGGGAGAAGCAGCGCCGACGGAATATGAATTTCGCTTTGTCGACAGGCAGGGCGATATCAGGGATATATTATTACGAGTGGCTGTGATTTCCGGAACAGAGAGAAGCGTTTGTTCATTAATGGACATTACAAATCTCAGGGAATCCTTGAAAGAAAAAGAGATGCTCCTCAAGGAGATACACCACAGGGTAAAGAATAATATGCAGATAATCTCCAGCCTCCTCAGTCTCCAGTCAGAACATATACAGGACAAAGATGCCGTTGGAGCGTTGATGGAAAGCGAGGGCCGTATTCGATCCATGGCATCAGTCCATGAAATAATGTATCAATCCGAAGACCTGACACGGATTGACTTTGCCGAATACACGCAAAGAGTGGCCCGGCAGCTTATAGCTGTTTATAGCATTGATCCCGATGTCGTAAAAATGATCATCAACTGTTTTGATGTATCTTTAGGCATCGACGAGGCCGTGCCCTGCGGTCTCATCATAAACGAACTTCTCTCCAACGCGCTGAAGCATGCCTTCCCCGGCGGTAAAGGGGGAGAGATCACCGTCGATTTTTACCCCGACGGTGATGACGGAATGACACTGGTCGTCAGCGACAATGGCATAGGGCTTCCGGAAGAGATAAACATCAAAGAAGCGAAGACCCTCGGATTGCAGTTGGTTGCTGGTCTCGTCGATCAACTTGATGGAACCCTGGAGATTGAAAGAGAGGTCGGCACAACATTCAGAATTACACACATTTGATCGGGTAAATAAAACAAACAAATATAAACAGTGTGGGTACTAAATGAAAGGGAGTTGGATGTATGAGCGATATGAGTAAAAGAAAGGCAAAGATCTTGGTAGTTGAAGACGAAAACATTATAGCCCGTGACATTCAAAGTAAGCTGAAGCGCATGGGATATAACGTGCCTGCATTGGTCATGACGGGCGAGGAGGCCATTGCGTGCTCAGAGGAGATTCGTCCCGATATTGTCCTTATGGATATTGTCTTAAAGGGGGATATGGATGGTATCGAGGCCGCCGATATAATAAAGAAACGCTTCGATATTCCGGTACTGTATCTGACTGCCTATGCCGACGAAGTCACGCTGAAACGCGCGATGGTGACGGAGCCCTTCGGTTACATGCTCAAGCCCTTCGGGGAACGTGAACTTCGCATCAATATCGAAATATCTCTGTACAAGCATGACGTAGAGAAGAGGCGGAGGGAGGAAAATGAGAAGCTGATAGGGGTTTTCGAGAAAGCCATTCATGCGCTGGCGTCCACCATGGAAATGAGAGATCCGTATACTGCCGGACATCAGAGACGTGTGGCCGTGCTTGCCGTCGCCATAGCGAAGGAAATGAATCTTCCTGCCTCCGAAATAAGGGGGATATATCTTGCTTCACTGGTACACGATATAGGTAAGATAAGGGTGCCGGCGGAGATACTGAACAGGCCGAGCAGTATAACAGAGGCGGAATTTGCAATAATCAAGACACATCCTGATGAGGGGTACACAATCCTTAAGGACATCGATTTCCCCTGGCCCATTGCTCAAATGGTGTTGCAGCATCACGAGAGGATGGACGGTTCGGGATATCCGTATGGTTTGGTCGAAAAGGACATCCATCAAGGGGCGCAGATAATGGCCGTGGCCGATGTGGTTGAGGCTATGACGTCACACAGACCCTATCGCGAGGCCCACGGAATAGATGCAACTTTGGACGAGATCTCCCGGGAGCGCGGAAAGGGTTTTGGTGCCGAGGTGGTAGATGCCTGTCTGAGACTTTTTAGAGAAAAAGGGTTTAATCTGCAAAAATAGGGACAGAGCCTATTTTTTGGTTTTTCATCTGATATTTGCTTGCCACACTCAAGAAAAATAGGCTCTGTCCCTATTTTTGCGGAGGTTTGATTTAAGAAATGATACTCGACCAGCTAGAGGCGGAAAGTAAAAAATATATAATAGCCACCATTACGATTGCCTGCATCTCCCTGATTTATTATTTTCATGTGGTACTTAAAATAGAAGTGATCTTTACACATCTCTTTTACATTCCCATTTTTCTGGCGGCCTTCTGGTGGAAGAGAAAAGGCCTTTTGATGCCCCTCTCTCTGGCCCTGCTGTTACTTATCAGTCACATGTTCTTCTTAGGGGGCACAATAATCAACGATTTTCTTCGAGGTCTAATGTTTATGTTTGTCGGCATGATATCTGTCGTTTTGAGTGAGCGCATAGAAAAACAGGAAAAACAGGAAAAACTGTTAATGCAGTACACAGTTGATCTGGAACGGGCGAATGAGGAGGTCAAACAGTTTGCCTATATCATTTCCCATGACATGCGAGCGCCCCTCATAAATGTCAAGGGCTTTGTTGCAGAGCTGTGCTCCGCCTCCGATGCTGTCAGGTCCACGATGAAAGATGCACTGCCCTGTTTGAGCGAGAAGCAGCAAAAGGATGTAACAATAGCCATTACCGAAGACATGCCGGAAGCGATGAATTTCATAGACTCTTCGGTAACGCGCATGGACCACCTGATTAATGCCCTGTTAAAGCTGTCCCGTCTGGGATACAGGGAATTACAGTTCGAGGCAGTCGATATGGCTAAAATTGCCCGTTCCATGCTTAAGGGTCTGGCGTATCACATTGATAGGGATAACATAAAGGTTGTTGTCGAAGCAATGCCGGAAATAAGGGCGGACAGGATGGCCATGGAGCAGATCATGGGAAATCTTCTGACAAATGCCGTGCACTACCTCGATCCCGACAGGCCCGGCGAAATCGAGATCACCTCACGAAGGGAAGGGAGCGCCGTAATCTTTCACGTTCGAGACAACGGTCGAGGCATTTCGAAAGAAGACAGGGGCAAGATCTTTATGCCCTTCCGCCGCTGCGGAAGGCAGGATGTGCCGGGCGAGGGTATGGGGCTGTCATATGTGCAGGCGATGGTGCGTCGTCATGGAGGTCATATCGGGTTCGAATCCGAAGAGGGGAGAGGGACGACATTTACATTTACGATACCGAATATAATCGGGGACAGCCACCAATTAAAAAAATAGGCGCTGTCCCTATTTATCTGGAGAGAGGGTTGAAATGGTAATGAAAGATGAAGTGACTATTATGATCGTGGAAGATGATCCGGGCCACGCGCGGTTGATCGAAAAGAACCTGAAACGGGTCAATATAACCAACGAGATTGTCACATGCGCCGATGGGCGGCAGGCCCTTGACTATCTGTTTGGCGAGGGCGATTACAGCAAGGGCGGGAGCAACGCGCCGCTGCTGGTGCTGCTCGACCTGAATATGCCGGTGCTTGACGGTTATGAGGTACTGAAACGCATGAAGGCGGACGATCGCACACGGCGTATTCCGGTGATCATCCTGACGACCACCGATGACACGCGCGAAGTCTCGCGATGCTATGAATTGGGGTGTAATATCTATATCAAGAAGCCCGTGGAGTACAAGGAATTCACAGACGCCATTTGCAATCTCGGGTTATTCCTGTCAGTTGTAACGGTACCGGGAAAGGAACAATTATAATGAACGATTTCAGTACCATTCGCGTTTTATTAATGGAAGATGATCCGGGGCATAGAAGACTCATGCAGAAGAGGCTTGAGGAGGAAGGGTATGTGGTAGACTGCGCCTCCAGTGGCGAGGAAGGTCTGGCAATGTACGACAAGGGTTCATATGACATACTGATCATTGATCAGACAATGCCCCCACTCAATGGAATTGACGTTGTCAGGATGCTGACCTCCCGCGGTCAATTGAAGCCGTGGATTATGGTGACCGGCACCGGCAGTGAGCACATAGCCGTCGAGGCGATGAAACTCAACGTCAGCGACTATGTGATAAAGGATGTCGATGGTAATTATATCGAACTGCTCCCTTTTGTGATGGCTCAAACGATCAAACGGCAGCGTATTGTCAAAGGGAAAGAGAGGGTTGAAAGAGAGCTTCTCGATAGTGAGATGAGATACAGGGAACTCTTTGAAAACATGAAGAGCGGCGTTGCCATTTACGAAGCCGTGGGTGATGGCGAGGATTTTGTTTTCAAGGACTTCAACAGAGGAGGAGAGACAATAGATGGGGTAAAAAGGGAAGACCTCATCGGAAGACGTGTAACCGAGGCATTCCCCGGCGTAAGGGAGTTAGGCCTCTTTGACATATTGCAGCGGGTATGGCGAACGGGGAATGCCGAGCATCTATCCGAGACCTTGTATAGCGACGGTTCCGGCCACGAAGGCTGGCGGGAGAATTATGTATACAAACTTCCCAATAGAGAGGTTGTCTCCATCTATGATGACATCACCAAACGCAAAAAAGCCGAAGATCGGTCAGAGGCTTACGGGGAGCAACTTTCCCTCATCAACAGGATACTGCGCCATGACCTGACAAACGATCTTATGGTTATTGAAGGCACCATCAATCTCTACAGAGACAATCCTGATGATGAACTATTAACAAAGATGTACTCTCGAGTGAAAATGGGCCTTGCGCTGATAACGAGTGTGAGGGAGCTTGGATGCTTCATGTTGGCTCACAGTGGGCTGAGGATCTATGAAATAAGGGATGTAATAGAGAGGGTAATGGTAGGCTATCCATCCATAGACTTTAACGTCACAGGGAAGGGGCGGGTTATGGCCGATTCCCTGTTCGCCTCCGTGCTAGACAATATCATAGGGAATGCCGGCCTTCACGGAAAGGCGGACAGTATTGAGATAAAGATAGAGAAAGAAGGCGACATGTGCAGTGTGCGCATTGCCGACAATGGGTCGGGCATTCCCGATAAGATAAAGGAGAAGATATTCAGGAAGGGATTTTCATGGGGTAAAAGAGGAAGCACCGGCATGGGTCTGAATATCGTTAAAAAAATAATGAAATTCTATGGCGGTCATGTGCGTGTTGAGGACAACGAACCGCGGGGGGCCGTCATTGTCCTGATGCTCAGGTATGTGAGGTCGTGAGATGACAAAAAATACAGCGTGGAGTCTTCGTGCCCCACATGAAATGAGCCCGGGATTGCAAGCGTAGCGTGGGGTCTCCGTGCCCCACATGAAATGAGCCCGTTACATATAAACCTTGTAGCGCGGGGGCTCTGTCCCCCGCCGATATGTTGCCCGCAGAGAGGCAACGCTACGAGGATATGTTGTAGCGTGGGGTCTCCGTGCCCCACATGAAGGATGTCCGGGATTGCAAGCGCGGGGTCTCTGTCCCCCGCCGATATGTTGCCCGCAGAGGGGCAACGCTACGAGGGAAAAGTAGCCTGTTCCCTTAACTCTGCTGCATCTGGTTAACATCTTTCCTGAACAGCTTGACGCTGCGACAGAATGTGACAGAAGCAGGGGAACGTCGTTCAGTTTTACCTTCGGGGAACAGAAGTACGAAAAGAGGACATAGGGGGAAAAATGATGAAAACAAAAATAATTTCTATGGGAGTTATCCTTTCGGCCATTTTCTGCATCTCTTTTTCTGTGGGTGCCCTTTTTGCGAATGATAATGCCGGTATGTACAGGATATTCATCCTCCATAGCTATGAGAAGGGGCATGTCTGCGGCCAGCCCCAGCACGACGGCGTGGTGGCCGGGCTGAAAGAACAGGGGTTCATAGAGGGGAAAAACTTTGTTCTGAAGACCTGTTACATGGACACGAAGAGGAAGAACAACACCGCGGAATTGATATCCCGACAGGCCCGTATTGCACTTTCACTGATCAAAGAATTTCAGCCACATCTTCTTGTCACCATCGATGACAACGCATTCCGGACCGTGGCGCTCGAGCTTGTCGATACGCCGATTGACATCATATTTTCCGGCATGAACGGACAGCCCGAGGACTACAACCTCCAAACGCGGTTTATGGAATCACGCAAACACCCCGGACACAACATCACAGGCGTCTATGAAAAACTCCATTTTGTGGAGGCAATACGGGTACAACACAAGATCCTTCCCGATCTGCAAAAGGTGCGCATGCTGGTGGACCAATCCCCCACGGGCAGGGCCATTGACAGGCAGGTGAAACTTGAATTGAGCAAGGGGAAGATACCCGTCATGTTTGACAAACGGATTGTCAGGAGCTGGGAGGAATACAAACGTGAGATAGAATCAGTTAACAGTGACGCAGAAATAGGAACCATCTATGCGGTAGCCCTCCTTCTCAAAGACACCCAGGGGGAAATCTTTACCGCTCCCGAGATCCTCAGGTGGACCGTTCAAAACTGCAAAAAACCGGCCATTGCACTGAACTATTCCTTTGTCGATATGGGTTTGTTCGGAGGCGCGGCCATTGACTTCAATGCCATGGGCATGCAGGCAGGAGACATGGGGGCGGAGATACTTCACGGCAGTAAGGCGGGCGCCATAGGTGTCGAAAATGCAGAAAGATATGCCCTTGTTTTTAATGTGGCACGGGCGCGGCAGTTGGGTATCACTATTCCCGATGACATCCTGCTGGCCGCAGACGAAGTAATAAAGGAAATCCCTCAATAGTCAGGGAGGAAATAGGTGTGATGTTGAGAAAGAAACGTTTTTCCAGATTTTTGATGGTGATTGTGGTCCTGCTGTCCTCCATTTCAATTATTATCCTTTCCTCTGTGCTTTACTTCTACTTCAGCCACAGACTGGAGAGGGAATTCAACCAGAAGATGTCGTCCCAGAGAGGAGAGATAAGACTTTTACTGAAGAGCAGGATGGATGGACTGAATGGCAGGCTTCGTGAACTGAGCCTGAATAACACGATCCGTATTACCATGATGCTCGGGGTAACTGCCCAACTCGGTGAACAGATGAACAAATTGTACCCCAACTCGGAAGGTGCCTGTTTCTTTATAAGAGACGATCATACGGGGACAACCTATCACCAAAGGCACAACGCATGTACATCGAACAAAATGATAGAGACCCTCCTCTCCAGTTACCCCCGGGGAACATTCATCGAAGATAAGGGCAGGAAAAAGTTCCTCTATCTGTTTTCGGCCCCCATAATGCGCAGGACCGAGCGGATGGGGACTGCCTTTTGCCTCTATGATATGCTGGAGGACCGGAAATTTATAGAAACGATTAACCGTACTGTGGATGGAGATGTCTTCATTATTGCGAAGAACGAATACAGGCACAGTATCGGAGGAAAGATCTTTCCGGACAAGCCGGGTATGTATGTCAGGTCCGGACTTGCGGACTTTACAAACCTCGGCTACATATACTCGCTTGAGAGTCTGAAGAAACAAAAGAGAGGATTTCTTTTTCTCATAGGTGGTGTCTCCATGCTGTTGCTGGTCTTATCCCTGTTGATTTCCGTTATTCTCATAAGAAAGATAACAATGTACCTGAACGATATGACCGGCAGGGCTGTTCGGATTTCAAAAGGATCAAGAGATGTCATTTTCAACGAAGATGAGAGCGACTACACAGAGTTCAATCAGTTATCGGGAGCATTCAACTACATGCTGAAATACCTCAGAGAGTCGGAGGAAAAATCGCGTTATAAGGAGTTGTTTGAAAATGTTGCTGACAGTGTCTTTACTGTAGATCTCAAGGGAAATATCCTGGAGGCAAATGAGGAGTGCCTCCGGATTCTTGGATACGATAAAGACACGCTTATCGGCATGAATCTATCGTTAATCATGCCTGAAAGTGATGTCGCCACGATAATTAACCTGTCGCATAAAAAAAGAATAGAGGCACTCGATATGTGCCTCATAGCAGCCGATGAAAGGACTATTCCCATTGAGGTCAACGCAAAAGTCATCATATCTTTAGGGAAAGATGCCATGCTGTGTGTGGCTCGTGACATCACCTCTCGCAAGAGAGCCAAAGAAGAAATAAATTCCTACCAGGAACAC
>CAYMYS010000037.1:0-24699 GCA_964394725.1 uncultured Syntrophaceae bacterium | reverse complement strand
ATATCCCTTACCTTTATGATGAATAAATGTAAGGAATCCCATAAATTAGTGTAACTATCTGTATTTATGCACTTAATTGACTGCTCAGATACTATGCAATCCGGTAAATAGGTTAACCTTTAAGTAACTTAGAAATGTTGTACACAGGCCTTTCCACAGGTCCATTAACGACTTGTGGATGCCCTTTTTTTTCCTAAAGACTTTAGGTAGATAGGTGTATATATGTGCAGGGGAAAGAGGAAAATTAATATAGTTCAAAGAAGAAGTGAGGCGAGTCAGGAAGATACGTGAGCGGAAATGATACAGGAAAAAATGTTATACTAATTCAATATTTCCATAGGCGCCCATTTTATTGCCTGCAATTATGACAATACCGAGGACGCCCTTAATTTCGGAAGCGTCATGTAAGGCCGCTTTAATATCCCCTTCCCTCTTCACCGAGTTACAGATAGCCGTCGCCGTCGCATCGGCCAGGGATGTCGATTTTGATGTGGTGCAGACGGCATCGGCCCTTCCGAAACTCAGGGAATGACCCACAGTGGCCGATGATGTGCATATCCCCAGGGGGGTTTCTTCCGGTGCTATTTTCAGTACAACCTTGTAGCTCAGAGGAGACTCCCCGGCGAATATGCCAACGCGAATATCCCTGTCCACGATCTTCATGAAGATATCACCTCCGTTTTCAACGATGATATTGGCGGAGAATGTAAGAAGATCGAGGCCGACATATTCTGCTATGGCGCCTGCTACGGAGGCCATCGGTCCCACGCCGGAGTCGTGTGCCGCCTCTATCATATCCCGTATAATGGGGGGAGCCATATTGTCTCTGAAGAGCGGAACAATGGATGTTAAAAATTCCGGGTGAATTTTGATGTATTCTTCCAACGTGTTTCTATGCCTGCGAACTGATTCGATGGCGATATCTCTTAAATTACCATCGGAGCTGATATTAAGATCTGTCTCTTTTACCACCACCCGATATGTGGGAAGCCTGTTGCCGGAGATCCTGTTTCTGTAAACCCTTTCAGAATACTTCATAGATTATTTAAAAGAGGTAGCGCCATCTCCCAGTAAGGTGTCCGCTTTTTTCTTAACTTCCTCAGATACTTCGAGCCTGAACTTATCACCAAGGTAGAGGATAGTTTCAGCGTCTTTCGCAGACACTATATGGATAAAGCCTTTGTATTCCCCCCGGTGATCTTCAAGTATATCTTTAAGTGCCTTGATATCCTTCTTTTTGTATTTCCCTGAGTCTATCGTGAAGTGAACGGAGGCGATGGGGATCTTCATTGCATCCACGATGGTGGAAATCTCCATGGCGATTACCTTGGAACCTTCCTCCCCGGCATCGACCTTCCCCTTGATAAAGAGCGGATCATCGCTCTTGATTAAATGCAGAGAGTTCCTGTAAATCTCCGGGAATACGATTACCGTAATGTAACCCTTCATATCCTCCAGCGTTACATAGGCCATCATCTCCTTTTTCCTCGTCGTAACCTCCTTCACGTTACTGACTATCCCCGCAATGGAAACGATACTGCCGTCCTTCTTGTCTCCTATATTTTCCGACGTTGTATTCACGATAAGCTTCAGATCATCTTCAAACTTCGAAAGGGGATGCCCCGTTATATAGAACCCCAGGGTCTCCTTTTCATAGGTAAGGAGTTCGTCATCTTCCCATTCCGTAACTTCCGGCAATCGAGGCTCCATGTCCTCTACGCTGTCAGGCTGATCGAAGAAATTCAACTGGCCCGATTCCCGTTCGGCGTTTTTTTTCTGAGCAAATTCCACTACCATTTCGAACCCCTCCATCATACGGCGTCTTCCTGCTTCAATGGAGTCGTAGGCACCACACTTGATGAGGCTTTCAAGGACCTTCTTGTTGACCTTCCTCATATCCACCTTGCCGCAGAAATCACAGAAGGATAGAAACTTCCCTTCCCTGTCCCGGGCCTCTATGATGGAGTCAACGGCTCCTATGCCGACATTCTTGACGGCGGCCAGACCGAACCGTATATTCCCGGCAGTCACAGTAAAATCCCGGAAAGATTCATTTATGTCGGGTGGCAAAACACTAATTCCCATGTCCTTGCAACTACTGATATATTTTATAATATTATCTCTGTTATTTTTCTCACTTGTCAGGAGGGCCGCCATAAATTCAACGGGATAGTGGGCCTTGAGATAGGCCGTCTGGAAAGAGATCATGGCGTAGGCCGTGCTGTGAGATTTGTTGAAACCATATCCCGCAAAGGTTTCCATCTGTTCCCATATCTTTTTTGTCTTATTTTCGGGAACATTGTTCTTTTTTGCCCCGGCGAAAAACTTCGGCCTTTCACGTTCCATGTCGGACGATTTTTTCTTGCTCATAACACGGCGGAGATTGTCGCCTTCGGCCATCGTATAATTTCCGATTGTGCTCACAATCTGCATTACCTGTTCCTGATAAAGGATAATCCCGTAGGTCTCCTTCAGTATGTCTTCAAGTTGAGGCGTTTCATATTCTATCTTTTTCTTTCCCTGCTTTCGGGCAATGAAATCGGAAACCATGTTCATAGGACCCGGTCTGTAGAGTGAGATCAGGGCAATCAGATCTTCGATACAGTCGGGTTTCATGCTTATCAGGAGTTCCTTCATGCCGTCGCTTTCAAGCTGGAACACACCATCAGTATGGCCCTTAACAAGCAACTGGTAGCTGGCGGGATCTTCGAGTGATACATTGTCCAGGTCGACCTCTTCCTCCCTCCCCTCTTTTATGAAATTGAGTGTATTCTTTATGACGGTAAGTGTCTTGAGACCCAGAAAGTCAAACTTTACCAGACCGGCGGTTTGCAGGTCATTCATCGAAAACTGCGTGACGATATCGTCGTTATTGGGACTTTTATAGAGAGGGACCCTTTCGACGAGCGGTTTGTCGGAGATTACCACACCCGCCGCGTGTGTCGAGGCGTGACGATTCAATCCCTCCAGTGACAGGGACAGAGAGAGGAGTTTCTTGATTTTCTCATTATTATTTGACTCTTCTCTGAGCCTCGGTTCTCTCTGTATGGCTTCGTCAAGGGTGATATTGAGCACATTGGGGATCAGCTTTGCTATTCTGTCCACTTCGCCATAGGGGATGTTCAACGCCCTCCCTACATCTCTGATGACGGCCTTGGCCTGCATTTTTCCGAAGGTAATGATCTGCGCGACACGGTCGCTTCCGTATTCCTCGGTCACATACCGTATTATATCGTCCCTTCCCTCGATACAGAAGTCGATGTCTATATCGGGCATGCTCATCCTGTCGGGATTGAGAAATCTTTCAAAAAAGAGACCGTATTTTATGGGGTCTATGGACGTAATACCCAGTGCGTAGGCAACCAGACTCCCCGCCGCCGAACCTCTGCCCGGCCCAACGGGAATGCCCTTCTCCTTTGCATGATCCACAAAGTCGGAGACGATGAGAAAATATCCGGGGAATCCCATGGATGTGATGATGTCCAGTTCAGACTTCAGGCGCTTTTCATAGACCTCTTGAAGGTCGTCACTCCCCCCCTTTATCAGAAGGGGCATCAATCGCTGAAGGCCCTTCTCCGCTTTCATGGCGAGATAGTCACTGGGCGAAACCCCCTTTTCAATTTTTCTGTACTGGGGAAGCAGTGTCTGATTGAGATCAAGCGTCAGATTGCAGCGCTCCGCTATCTTTACGGTGTTTTCTATCGCTTCGGGACAGTAGTGAAAGGTTTCGGCCATTTCTTCAGGCGATTTGAAGTAGAGATGATCCGTCGTGAACCTCATCCTGTCCGTATCTTCTACCGTCTTGCCCGTCTGGATACACAAGAGGACATCGTGCGCCTCGGAGTCTTCTTTTTTGAGATAGTGGCAGTCATTTGTTGCAACGATGGGAATGGATAGTTCCTTTCCTATCTCTATCAATCCCTTATTGACCTCCGCCTGTTCCGGGAGGCCGTTTTCCATGATCTCCAGATAGAAATTTCCCTCACCGAATATTGCACGATACTCCTGTGCCGCCCTCATGGCGGATGCTCTATCTCCTTTGAGGAGAAATTGAGGCACCTCACCGTGGAGGCACGCACTCATACCGATCAAGCCCTTGCTATGTTGGGAGAGAAGCTCCTTGTCCACTCTGGGCCGGTAATAAAAACCCTCCAGGTAACCTGCCGACGTCAACTTCATCAGGTTTTTGTATCCCGCCATATTTTTTACGAGGACAACGAGATGGTTGGCGTCTTGCGCCCTTTTTATGAAACGGCTTTCTTTGGCAACGTAGAGTTCACATCCGATGATGGGCTTGATTCCCGATTTATAGGCCTTCTGATAAAATTCTATTGCTCCGAACATATTGCCGTGGTCCGTCATGGCAAGGGCCGGCATTTTCCATATCTTCGCTTGAGCGAAGAGGTCTTTCAGTCGTATGGCACCATCGAGGAGGCTATACTGCGTATGGACGTGAAGATGAACAAAATCTGCGTGTTTCATGTATTTAGTCCTGATATATAGAGAAAATTCATTATCTTATTAATCCAGACGGTAGTTGGGAGCTTCCTTCGTTATAATCACGTCGTGAACGTGGCTCTCTTTGAGACCGGCACTCGTTATGCGCACGAATTGTGCCTTTTGTCTCAATTCCTTTAAGGTTGCACAGCCGACATATCCCATGCCCGCCTTTATCCCTCCAGTTAGTTGGAGTATGCTTGCCGAAAGCGATCCCCTAAAGGGTACCCGTCCCTCTATTCCCTCGGGAACGAGTTTTATGCTGCTCTCGATATCGTCTTCGAGATAATATCTATCCTTGCTCCATCCCTTCATTGCCTCCAGTGATCCCATTCCCCTGTACATCTTGTAGCTTCTCCCCTGGAAGAGTATAGTTTCTCCCGGACTCTCTTCAGTGCCGGCAAAGAGGCCGCCGATCATAACCGAATAGGCCCCTGCACCGAGGGCCTTTACAAGGTCGCCTGAATATTTAACGCCTCCATCGGCAATAAGGGGAATCCCGTGTTCTTCTGCAGCCTGTGAACAGTTTTTGATTGCCGTCATCTGGGGAACACCCACTCCTGCAATAATCCGTGTCGTACAGATGGAACCGGGGCCCACGCCTACCTTGATCGCATCCACGCCCGCTTCAATCAGGGCCTTTGCTCCTTCATAGGTTGCAACATTTCCGGCAATAAGCTCACATCCGGGAAAGTTTGACTTTGTCGCCCCTATCGTTTTCAAGACACTTCGTGAGTGGCCATGAGATGTATCGATGACGATCACATCGGCTCCCGCAGAGAGAAGGGCATCCACTCTCTCTTCCGCATCGAGAATGCCGACTGCCGCTCCAACACGTAATCTACCCATGGAATCCTTGCACGCCTGGGGATATTTCTTAATCTTTTCGATATCTTTTATGGTTATGAGCCCCTTCAGGTTGTATTTTTCATCGACAACGAGGAGCTTTTCTATCCTATGCGTGTGCAACAATTTTTTCGACTCTTCAAGCGTTATGTTCGTTGAAACGGTGACCAGGTTTTCCTTTGTCATAACCTTGGAAACGGGTTGATCGAGATTTGTCTCGAAACGAAGATCACGGTTCGTTAATATACCGACAAGCCGTTCTTCCTTTACGACAGGGACACCGGATATCCTGTATTTACTCATCAGTTCAAGGGCATCCCTCACGCTTGTGTCGGGTTCGACGGTTATGGGATCCACTATCATTCCACTCTCGGACTTCTTAACCTTGTCTACCTCGACTGCCTCTCTCTCTATACTCATATTCCTGTGGATAATTCCGATTCCGCCCTCCTGAGCCATACATATGGCCGTTCTTGACTCAGTAACCGTATCCATTGCCGCGCTTACAAGGGGAATATTCAGAGAAATATTATTCGTAAGAAATGCCGACATATCAACATCCTTCGGTAAAACACTCGACTCTGCCGGAATAAGAAGGAGGTCATCAAAGGTAAGACCTGCCTTGATTTTTTCATCTAACATCATACACCTCCCAGTTTTTGCTCTTCAACACAACCATTTATGTAATAGGTACTATCGTTTAGTGGTACATAAAAGGCATCCCTATCCTTTTCATATTCTATGAATTCGGCTATCTGATAATAGGCCGCTCTTGAAAATCGTGCATCGAATGTTCCATCTCTCACGGAGCAGTAGAGGACATTTTCTCTTCCCACGCGCAGTGACGATGGATCAAGCCACTCGCTTGTTGCATCGTTGAGGACTATTTCCATATATGTATCCATTTTATAGACCGCTTTTACAACATAGGGGACATCATCGACTTCGATCACTGAACGGTCATCACCGAGTTCGATAAAATATTCCCCCGACTCTTTCCTTTTCAGGTGCTCATAGAATAGTTTTACGATGTCCATGCGGAACATTTCATTCCCGTTGTAGAACCAGACACCGTTTTTGTCTATTTTTATCAAGACTTTTTGTCTCTTCTTACCGTGCTGTCCAGTATCAGCGTTACGGGACCGCTGTTGCGCAGTTCTATCTTCATCATTTCCTGGAATTTTCCCGTGGCTACCTTTGTGACGCTCTTACTGACCACTTCCACGAAATATTCGTAGAGTTCCGCCGCACGTTGAGGCTCGCAGGCATTGACGAAAGAGGGACGTCTCCCCTTGGTGCAATCGGCAAGGAGCGTGAACTGCGAAACAACCATCATTTCTCCCGATATATCCAGGAGAGATATATTCATTTTGCCCTTACTATCCTCAAATATTCTGAGATTGATAAGCTTATCGGCAAGATACTCCGCATCATTCCTCTCGTCATTCGCCTCTACCCCCAGGAGGATAAGCAGACCCCTTCCTATCTCACCGATGATCGTATCATCGACGGACACCTGTGCGAAATCTACCCGTTGAACTACGGCCTTCACCCCGGTTACTCCAATCATTAAAATTTTCCATGATAACAACAATTACTTTTTGATTCAAGGAATTTCATGAATCTACTTCGGATAGCCCGTAATTTTCTTGATCCTCTTGTAGAAGGGCTTGAGAGATTTGTACATCTTTTTGTAGACATCGGTGTAGAGATCGTCATAGAGATCATGGTTTTTCAGGTTTGGTTCATAGACCTCGCCTACATGGGTCATTGCCTTGACGGCCGTTTCAAAATCACTGTGAAGTCCAAGGCCGACGGCTGCATCGATAGCGGCGCCCAATCCGGAGGTTTCATAAACGTGGGCCTTAGCAGTGGGTAACCCGAAGATATCGGCCGTGATTTGCATGGCGATTTTACTCTGTGAGCCTCCCCCCGATACACGAAGACTGGTAATGGGAATCCCCGTCTTTTTTTCTATGCGTTCCTTTCCCTCTCTCAATGCGTATCCCAGTCCCTCAAGAATTGAACGGTAGAGATGCGCCTTTGTGTGTGCATCGCCGAAACCGATGATTGCCCCCTTCGCTTCCGGTCCGGGAAGTTTCAGACCGGGCGACCAGTATGGTTGAAGTACAAGCCCCATAGACCCTGGCGGAATCTCTTCTATCAGCTTTTCAAAGAGTTCCTCGGCCTGAAGACCGTTTTCCGCCGCCTCCTGACATTCCCGATAACCGAATTCCTTCTTGAACCAGCTTACCATCCAAAATCCACGGTATATCTGAACCTCTATCGTATGATATCCCGGTATAGCCGACGGGTAAGGAGGAAGCAGAGGAATTGCCTCGACATATTTTTTGTGAGTCACGTTGATAGTGGCCGTCGTACCATAACTCAGACATCCGATAGATGAATCCATACTTCCCGAGCCTATTACCTCACAGGCCTTGTCCGCTGCTGCTGCAATAAGCGACAGACCGGCTGGGATTCCCGTATCACGAGAGGCATTTTCTGTAATTTCGCCGATTACTTCCCCCGGTGTAATTAATTCGGGGAGTAATGACGTGTCCATCGGTAAAATCCTCCATTTCCAATCCCAGCTGGGGGCCCATCTGAGGTGTTTATAATCAAAGGGTATATAACCGACCTGGCAGCCCACGGAATCTGCAAACTGTTCTGTTAAACGGTATGTAAGATATCCGGAAAGCAAGAGATACTTATGTGTTTTTCTCCACACCTCGGGCTGATAGGTACGAATCCAGTTGGCCTCCGCCTCCGCCTGAAAGTAGGCTATCGTATCTCCCATATTAATGAGCTTGAAGAGCAATCCCCACAGTCCTCCAATGGGCAATTGACCGTGAGTCTTGCGCTGATCAAGCCAGTGTATGCATGGCCGAAGGGGCTTTCCTTCTTTATCGACATTTATTACTGTTCCTCTCTGTGTCGTAAGAGAAACACCGGCTATTCTTTCTCTATTGACATTTTCCTCATTCCACAGGCCCCGGCAGGCTTCGCACAGGGCATTCCAGAAGGTTTCAGGGTCCTGTTCCGCCCACCCCGGGTGAGTCGAATAATAGGGTGGCCTTAAGGGCACTATGTGCGATGCAATGAGCCGGCCCTCCAGATCAAAGACGAGGGCCTTCATACTCTGTGTTCCATTATCGATGGCAAGCAGCAGATCCCTGTTATTCATTCGTCACACCGCCCATATTTTAATAGGGTTCTTCTCGAAAAGGATTCAAGGGTTCGTCCCCTTCACCTCGTGCCATTACATCCAAAGCCCTTGCGTCACCGTCTCTTTATTTTAACAGTGAAACGATAACTGTAACTCGGAAACGGTTTCAGCATTTCCCTGGAATCCTTGACCCCTTGACCCCTGTCTTCCACCCCTTGTACCCTTGTTACTCGCCGTTCAGTTTCTTCAGTGCCAGTATTAGCGCTTGGGTCCCCGATCGTCCATGTCCCTGTGCCTTTAACGCAATGTACAACTGTCTCACCAGCGCCAGCCCCGGTAGTGAAAAACCAGATGATGCGGCTTCATCGAGTGCGATTCCCATATCCTTTATGAAGTGTTCGACGATAAATCCCGGATCATAATCACCCTTGGCTATTCTTGGTCCCAGATTGTTTATTGCCCATGACTGGGCCGCTCCCTTTCCGATGACATCGATTATGGCCTCTTCAGCGATTCCCAGTCTCGATGCATAGAGGAGCGACTCACAGACACCGAGCATTGTACCGGCAACCAGTATCTGATTGCACATTTTTGTATGCTGGCCCGCTCCCGCCTCCCCCATGAAAGAAATGGTTTTTCCCATCAGATGAAAGAGGGGCAAAACCTCATCAAAGGTCTTCTTTTGTCCTCCCACCATAATTGCCAGCACAGCGTCCCGCGCACCGACATCGCCACCCGAAACGGGGGCATCGAGACTCTCAATGCGGGATTTCGAAGACACTTCAGCAATACGTTTCGCCAGAGATGGTTTGCTTGTCGTCATATCCACGAGTATTCGGGGCCATTTTTCAGAAGAGAGTATACCCATTTCGCCGAAGTATATTTCCTCTACATCGGAAGGAAAACCAACCATCGTGAAGAGTATTTCAGAATTAGCAGCCACAGAGGCAGGCGAGTCGTGCCACACCCCTCCCCTGTCGAGAAGTTGTTCCGCCTTAGATCGTGTTCTGTTATAAATGTGGAGATCATGTCCCCCATTTTGGAGATGATCCGCCATCGACAAACCCATTACACCAGTTCCAATCCATCCAATTTTCATAGTGATTCCCCCTCTGAATAATTTATTAGATTTGCATTGACAAAAGATAGATTATCCAATTAACAATCTATACATGCCGAATACTTTCTTTATTTTACAGATAATTCCTTGTGTACCAAAATGGTTGAAAAACATCAATGCGATTTTCGCACCCTTTTTCTTTGAAGCTATTCCCTTTATCGATGTGTCGTGTTAATATATTTCACCAACGAGGAGAAATGAATGAAGATTTCCGCAAAAATAAGTCTTTCTTTCCTTGTAACTGCCATCATTTTAAACACCGCCGGTGTTGCAATCTTCTACATTGCGACAAGCAATAATATTGAGACGTCGATAGGCAACCATTTGATCACCATCTCCGAAAACCGGGGAAGCCATATAGAGACCTTCCTGGGCAGCAAGAAGCGTATCCTTTCAATCCTGTCAAACAATTTAAATTTCAAAGATTTACTCGGCGCCGATCCTGACAGTGATACATATAATGCACATTTTAATCGTGTAAAAGCGGAAATAGACAATACACTGCAATCTTATCCCGACTTCATCAGTGTTTTTCTCTTTGATGGTAATGGCGGTATTATTTACTCGAAAGGGGAAAATCCCGATGATGAAATGCACAAACCATCGACGAGCATACGTTCCGATTCTCTCGATGGAACCTATGTATCTGACGTTCATGTACACAAGAACAGCGCCCGACCCCATGTAACATTGACGTCGCCTGTTATCATCGGTGGCTCTACCGCGGGTTTCATTTCGGCTGGCATAGGGTTGGATGAACTCTACAAAATACTTGAAGAGAGGACCGGCCTGGGTATAACGGGGAAAACATATCTGATAAACAGAGAATCATATATGGTAAGCCCTTCACGATTCAGGAGCAACGTGATTCTGCGACAAAAAATTGAAACCGAAAATGCGCGAGATGCCCTGAAATATAAGAATACGAAAAGATCCCCAAAGGATAGAGTTTCCCAATTTTTTGACTATCGTAACGTACCGGTGGTGGGGACCTACCGATATATCCCTGAAATGGAATGGGCTCTCCTCACTGAGATTTACGAAAAAGAGGCCTTTGCGCCCCTGCGCAAAATCAAGCTTATTTCAGTTATCTATCTCGGCATTGTTCCACTTTTTGCCTGGATTGTCGGTCTTTTTTTATCCCGGCTGATTTCGAAACCTCTCAACGACTTAAATAGGGGTGTGAATATTGTTGGAAGGGGAAACCTTGATTATCGAACACATGTCCGATCTAAGGATGAAATAGGCGAGCTTTCACAGGCATTTGATACCATGACTGCCGATCTGGAGGGGACGACGACATCGATCGCTGAACTCAATAAGGAAATAAAAGAACGCGGGCACGTGGAAGAGGCACTCTTTGAAAGTGAAGCACGATACAGACAGATCGTCGAAGAAGCCGGTGATATCATATACAGGACAAATGAAAAGGGTTATTTCACCTTTGTGAATTCCGTTGCATTGAGGATTTCCGGATACTCGGAAGAAGAGAACATCGGAAAACGATATCTTGACTTCATCAGGGAAGATTTTCGTCAAGCGGCACTAGACGTGTATGAATCTCAGTTTAAGAATAGAATCAAAAACACCTATTTTGAATATCCCGTTATAACAAAAGATGGACGCGAGATATGGCTTGGACAGAATACCCAACTATTGACGAAGGGATACGATGTCGTCGGATTTCAGTCGGTGGCTCGCGACATAACCGACAGAAAGCGTGTGGAGAATGCCCTGGCTGAAAGAGAAAAATACCTGTCTGTCATCCTCAACTCCATATCTGTCGGCATCTTTCTGGTGGATGCGGAGGCACATACCATCGCCGACGTTAATCCTGCCGCTGAACGGATGTTCAAAGATAAAAGAGAAAACCTCATCGGCAAAACCTGCCATCGGTACATCTGTCCCGCAGAGAAAGGAAAGTGTCCCATCAGCGACCTGGGCCAGGAGATCGATTCTTCGGAAAGAATGCTTGTGACATCCGATGGGACAGAGATCCCCGTTATGAAGACGGTATCTGCCATAACGATGAAGGGGAAAAAATACCTTCTCGAGAGCGTTGCCGACATCAGTGAAATTAAAGAAGTAAAAAATGAAGTGTCGCGACTGGCGGCAGTGGCGGAACAGGCGGCAGAGACCATCGTGATAACCGATCTCGATGGAAATATATTGTATGTCAATCCCTTTTTCGAAAAAACCACGGGATATATGGGGAGTGAAGTGCTCGGCAAAAACCCGCGCATATTAAAAAGCGACATTCAGGATGAAGCCTTCTATCGCGAACTGTGGGATACCATCGTGGCGGGGAATATATGGCGGGGTGTTTTTGTCAACAAACGTAAGGATGGAACACTGTATCACGAAGAAGCCACCATATTCCCAGTCAAGGGTCCTTCCGGCGAGACAATAAATTATTCCGCCGTTAAACGCGACATATCGGAAAGGATAGGGGCGGAAGAGGAATTGCGCAATGCAAAGCAGTATGCCGAAGACGCAAATCTGGCGAAGACAGAATTTCTCGCCGGTATGAGTCACGAAATCAGGACACCCATGAACGCCATCACGGGAATGGCGGACCTGTTAATTGAAACCGATTTGTCACCGGAACAGAAACAGTATGTTCAGATCTTCCAATCCGCCGGTGAAAACCTTCTCAATATAATCAATGATATACTCGATATATCGAAGGTTGAATCGGGACATCTGGAACTCGAAGAGATAGATCTGGATCTATTGGGAATCATAGAAGACACCTGTGATATTATGGCAATTCCGGCCAATGAGAAGAATCTCGAATTGCTCTGCCGTGTTCATCCCGAAGTTCCAAAGAGACTAGTGGGCGACCCCGTACGCTTCCGGCAGATACTCATTAACCTCATCGGAAACGCTATAAAATTTACGGAAAAGGGTGAAATATTTGTTACGGTTGATACCCATACAAGGGATGAAAAGAAGGGAGAAATAGAACTGATCTTCTCAGTTGTAGACACAGGGATTGGAATAGAAAGAGAAAAACTGACGAAGATATTTGAGAAATTCACACAGGCCGATTCATCAACGACGCGTAAACATGGCGGGACGGGACTGGGGTTGACCATATCCAAGCGTCTGGTGGAACTCATGGGCGGCCGGATATGGGTCGAAAGTGAACTCAATCACGGAAGTACCTTCTCGTTTACAGCACGATTTAAAATACAACAGAAGACAGGAGTGCCACGCACAGATATTTCTCTTGATCTGAAGGGACGCAAAATACTCGTTGTCGATGATAACGCCACAAACAGGATGATACTAGAGACATCTCTTTCCAGACTTGGCGCCACCGTGAAAGAGGCAGAAAATGGTGAAAGAGGTCTTACACTCTTCAAAGAGGCCATAAGGGATCACGAACCCTATCAACTGATTTTAATTGATAGTCAGATGCCTGTTATGGATGGCTTCGATCTTGCGAAACATATAATTGAAACAGGGACAAAAGGCATCGCTATGATGATGTTGACCTCCGATAACAGGTACGGTGATATAGACAGATGCAAAGCCCTGGGAATAGACAGTTATATCGTCAAACCGGTGAAACAAAATGATTTATTCAAGATAATTGCTTCCCTCATCACTGTGCCCGGCGTCATATCCGAATACAAGGCGCCTGCCGCACACATGGAGGAGAACCCTGTCACGACACCCCTGAAAATACTTCTTGTAGAGGATTCTCCCGATAATCGACTCTTAATCCAGTCATACCTCAAAAAATCACCCCACCACGTAGATGTGGCGGAAAATGGAGCGATTGCCGTCGATAAATTCAAATCGGGCGCCTTTGATCTTGTCCTCATGGACATTCAGATGCCCGTCATGGACGGCTATACTGCTACGGGGGAGATACGAAAATGGGAAGGTGAAAAGGGATTAGAAGAAACACCGGTCATTGCATTGACTGCCTATGCTGCTCGTGAAGACGAGCAAAAGAGTCTCGACGCGGGATGTACGGCACACCTCACAAAACCGATAAAGAAGGTTATGCTTCTTGAGACCATCTCACGATATAAGGGGGTGAAATAACGCATGAGTATTCTTATTATCGACGATTCGCCGGACGATCGATTACGCCTCGAATCTATATTACAGAAAGAGGGATACGGAAAAATTTATCTTGCAGGATCTTCCGAAGAGGCATTAAAACTTCTCGGCATCGCAGGTAAAAGTGATGTCGCCTCAGATATAGATATCATCCTTATGGATATTGTAATGCCTGATATTGACGGCATTGAACTGTGCAGGGTGATAAAGGCAAAGAAACGCTTCGGAGATATACCCATTATTATGGTTACGGTCAGAAAGAATGCCGTCGATCTGCAGGCTGCATTCGACGCCGGAGCCGTCGATTTTATTAACAAACCGATCAATAAAATTGAGCTGATTATCAGGGTATATTCCACGCTGAAACTGAAAAACGAGATGGATCAACGGAAAAATCACGAGCAGGAACTTATCGAAACGACGCGAAAGCTTAATAAGGCGAACCAGAAACTGAAATATCTGTCCTATGTAGACGAATTGACGACCATTGCCAATCGCCGTTATTTCGATGAATTCCTCAACAAAGAATGGAACCGGGCATCACGACAGAAAAAGGCGCTTTCACTCATCATGATTGACATAGATTTTTTCAAGGACTATAACGATACCTATGGACACACGCAGGGAGATCAGTGTCTGCAACGGGTCGCAAAGACTCTTTGTGAGGCGCTGAAAAGGCCGGGCGATTTTGTGGCCCGCTATGGAGGCGAAGAATTTGTTGCCGTTCTACCCGATACCGGTATAAAGGGAGCATCCCGAGTTGCAGAGACGCTCCGCTCAAATGTACAGTCTCTGTCTATCGAACACAAGAGCAGCAGCATCGAAAAAGTGATCACCATAAGTCTGGGAGTTACCTCTTCCGAACCTGCGCCAAATTCGAAACCGGACGTTCTCGTTAACTCATCAGACAGCGCATTGTATCAGGCAAAGAGAGAAGGACGCAACAGGGTTGTCGTCCGTCATGCAGATTCAATCTTTTGCCCTATGTAATGCATGAGAGGAGAATAATGTGAAAAGAGACAGCAACAAAATCGTTGTCCGCGTAGATCCAGATATCGCGGATCTGATACCCGGTTTTCTTGAAAACAGGCAGAAGGACATAAAAACGATAGAAGAGACGCTTCAAAAAGGAGATTATGATATCCTTCAACGAATGGGTCATACATTGAAAGGGACGGGCGGCGGATATGGCTTCGATGAAATCACCGATATAGGATTGAGAATAGAAAATGCGGCAAAAGAGAAAAATGCCGATGAAATTCTCAGGCAGGTCCAATGGCTTTCCGATTATCTGGAAAAAGTTGAAGTAGTATATGACGAAGGATAATCTCCCGCTTGCCCGACTGGAGGATTCAGGGTTCAAGTAAAACTTTAAAACCGTTTACTGTTTACAGTTATCGGTTCACGGTTAAAATATGAAGACGGTATTAATAATCCCCCATATACGTAGAAGGAGTAAATAATGGGTAAAACAGGAAGGTTGTGTTCATTTGTTCTGGCAGTCATTCTTCCGCTTTTCATGGCCTCCTGCTCCTATGAGCAGAGCTATGTAAAGGGAAAGGAGATTAGTTCGAGAGCCCGTTTTGTTGCAGTTCTTCCCCTCGTCAATCTTACTTCTTATCCGAATGCGGGGAGGATCGTCGGTGATCTTCTCACCACGGAACTCTACGCGCGCACAGATTTCAAGATTGCCGAACGTTCCAGCTTGATCGACAGGCTGAGAGGCAGTGAGGAAGATCTTGATCAGGTGGTGGACAGTAGCGTGGCACTGAAAGTAGGGAGAAAACTGGGCGCAGACACAGTCATCTACGGATCCGTTTCCGAGTATCGTTACAAGAGAGGTCTCGATGAAGATCCTGTCGTTGGAATAAATATTCTCATGCTGGATGTCAAAACAGACAAAATTGTCTGGGCAGGGAGTAATTCGGATTCGGGCGGGTGTTTCTGGTTTTGCGAAGACTCTCTCAACAGACTGGCCCAGAAGATATGCCGTGATATGGTAGTTACCATGGTGAACAAATTATAAGTCGGATTCGGCATGTAACCGTCGCCTTCGGGAGGTCTGCATAATTGAAGAAATACCATTATTCCATCATAGCATCGGCCATTGTGATACTGTTTTTCTGCGGCATTTCGAATGCCGCAAAGGCAGGAAAAGTTAAACCACGCACCTGGCTCTGTTACTATGGTGACGCCTTTGAATTCAAACACTATTCTCCCTTTGATCTTGTCGTCTTCGATGGACACCGTCATCCGCCATTGAAACATAAAAGCAACGGTTATCCCAAATACCTGGGATATCTGAGTCTGGGAGAGACACATGGAAAGGGGCCGTTATGGTCTCATACCAAGGGTAAACCCTATCTCGTAAAAAAGAATGAAGACTGGAATTCCTGGTTAGTCGATGTGCGTGACCCTGCCTGGCATTCCCTTCTCTTCGAAAAGGCGATCCCGCAGATTTTCGACAGCGGGTTCGATGGCCTCTTTATAGATACAATAGATTCCTCCCTGTCATTGCAATCTCCCGGAATCGAAGATGCCCTGTTAAAGATAATCAAAAGAATCAGAGACACCTATCCCGGTAAACTTATAGCCGTCAACAGGGGGCTGCCACTGCTGCCCCGCATTGCACACTACATAGATTTTGTGGTTGTTGAGGATTTGTACAGTTATTTTTCATTCGAAGAGAAAGATTATATAAAGGTCACCAATGAAACAAGGAATATTTTACTCGATCAGGTTGCCGCCGGTTTAAAAGCTAACAAAAACCTGATAGTCCTGACACTCGATTATGCGGGATTGAAGCAGCCTAAAGTAGTTGAAGAGGCGATTCGATTTTCAAAGAAACGTGGCTTCATACCCTATGTCAGCACCTATCAACTTGATGAAATATTCAATTATACACTGAACTGAAGAAGCGGAGATTCCTCGCAACTTATAGCGTGGTCCTTCAATCATTAGGCGGCCCATTTAGAAAACAATATCGTAAGCGCAGAGGGACGTATCCCCTTTATGGGGGTGTGGCTTCGTGATAATTATGAAATTACATTTCACTAGATTTCATATCATAACCGCTCTATGGGCACTCTTGTTGTCCCTGTGCCTCTTTATTGGATCGGAGTCACTTTTCGGCAAAGAGGGCGGCATGACATCTCAGGACCCTCCCCGTCCATCCACGCTCGTGAAACTGAGGGGGGGAAACCACAGACACTATGCCTCCATCGTCTTTCAGTTTTCCGACAGCTTCAGTTATGATAGTCCCCAGATTCGGGGCGACAGGATTCATCTGAAGGTAAAGAATGTTAAAACTCAGTTACCTTCATTTACATCGTACAAAGCACTCGATTCATGGGTGGCCCTCAGAAAGAGGGCTGACAATCTTTCCCTGACTATCGGTGTGCCGCACTCTTTCAGAAGACATCACACCTTTATGCTGCCGAACCCACCCAGACTGGTGGTAAACCTCTACAGGGGAAATGCTCCTGTAAAGAGCAATACACTCACTGCATACAGGGCAGGCAGGCACGATGGTTACTCCTCCGTTGTTTTTCAATGTTCCGACACAATAACATACACGGGACCTGTCATTGAAAAGGGTCGCTTCGCTTTCAGATTAAAGAATGTTCAGTCATCCCTCGAGCCGCTCAGGAAGTTTACGAATGTGGAATCCTGGGTGGAAATCAGGAAATCGGGCGACGATCTCGATGTCTCCCTCGGTATTCCCCCCTCTACGGCGAAACACAAGATCTTTCTGTTGAAAAATCCCCATCGTCTGGTCTGTAATCTCTATCGTGGAAAGGGTATTCAAAAGGAACCCCCTTCCGAAAAAGGAAAAGCTCCACTCATCACAACGACCCTGGAGACTGCTGCACCGGTAAAAGATCCGGTCACGACAATAAATACCACTGTTTCTCCCACTCCCGTAGTCGCTCCTGCTCCGCCCTCCCCTGCCGGTGCCGCACAATATCCCCTCTTCCGCGGTGATGACAGACAGAGGGGTCTTATCAGGGCCAGAATACTGAGTCGGAGGGGGCTCTTTGAAGAATCTCTGAAGATGTACAGACTTCTCAGGAAGAGCTATCCCGCCGATGAAGAGATATGGGTCGATTACATAGAGACGCTGGTCAATGCCGAGAAATATGAACTTGCTCTTTACGAAACAAAGAAACTCTACAAGAAGAATCCCTCAAATTTGAGGGCCCAGAGGATTGAAGCGCGGATTTACGTAGAGAATCAAAAACCGCAGTGGACATTCCCTATTTACGATGCACTGCTCAGTCACTATCGCAATGACGCGGGAATCTGGTCCGATTATGCCTACGCACGGCAGGATGCAGGCGATTGGTCTTCCGCCCTTAATTATTTTTCACGTGTCCTCGAACTCGATTCGGAGAATGAAAACGCCCTGAGAAATGTACATGCCATACTGAAGGAACACCGACCCAGACTGGAAACAGGGTACCGATTCTACCTTTTCGGCGACGGTGACGCATCATTCGGAACCTACAACCTCAATTACAACAGACACGTAAGCCGTGATACACGACTTGACGTAACCTACAACAGAATCGCCATAGATCGCTCATTAAGCCCCGGAGTCACTGAAGTAGACACGACAATAGACGATGTCATGGCCACATTAGACTCTCGCATAAGTGATGACTGGCAGCTGCGTCTGGGCGCCGGTCTCTTTTCAGGCATCGGGGGAGACGCATCGTTCCTTGTCGACACGGATTATAAGTTGTGGAATAATGCCACGGCACATGCAGGCTTTATATTCAGACGTCCCTGGTACGATCCCATCGAAGCCGCCGAACTCGAGGGGAGATACAACAACGCCTACCTCTCCTTTTCATGGACTATTCAGCAGGACTGGGATCTCTACTTGAGGACGGAATACTGGAAATACCTTGCCCTTCGCGAGGGTATGGAAGACAGGGATTACGGCAGAAAAAGGACCTATACGGCAATCCTATCGAGAAGATTACACACTGATCCCGACATATCGATCAGTTACTCCTATTATCGTTCACGCTTCAACTATGAAGACAATAATTACACCCCCATATCGATGCTGGAATCCGAGGGCGTTCACTCGCTCTCCGGCCGTTTTGAACACTGGCCCTGTACATATTGGGCCTACGGCCTTTCCGGTGGTGTCAGACGCGATCATATACGGGCACTTTCCTCATGGTATTTCCAGCCGGAACTTACGCTACGCCTGGGAAACAGGATCGAGGGACGTATGAATTATGAATATTCAAATGAAGAAGATTCAGTGGCAGGAGGTACAACCCATACCTTCAACCTATGGTTGAGGTTAATATTCTAGAATAACGTAGGGGTGCCCCCCTGTGGGTACCCTGAAAACGGAAATACATAAAAAAGGGCAACCACAGGGGGTTGCCCCTACGGGTATTACAATGAATATTGGAGGCGATACAATTCCCAAAAACTGGCTCTGTTATTATGGCAATGCCATCAACCCCAGAATATATAATACATTCGATCTCATTGTTTTTGACGGCTACTATCATCCTCCCCTGGACTTCAGGACCGGTACATCTCCCCGCATTCTCGGCTATCTCAGTGTGGGAGAGATCGACGGCAAGGGGCCTTACTGGGACCTCGTGAAGGACATGCCCTTTCTTATAAAGGAAAACAGTCGCTGGGGTTCGTGGATCGTAGACGTGAGAGATCATGCGTGGCAGGAACTCTTATTCGAAACATTCATTCCATCGATTCTTGATCACGGTTTTGACGGCCTCTTTCTCGACACCTTCGATTCCGCTCTCACAGTGCAAAATTTCGAGGGAATGGACAGGGCGCTTATCGATATAACGAAGAGGATAAAAGCCACATTCCCAGATACGTGCATAGCCTTGAACAGGGGACTTACTATACTCCCCTATCTGGCACATACCATCGATTACGTCGTCGTTGAAGGACTCTACAGCGTCTACGCGGGCCATGACGAGGGTTATATCCCCGTCGACAATTATGCGCAGAATCTGCTCCTGACGCAGATCGATGAGGGATTGTTGGAAAATCCGGGCCTGCCTGTTTTAACACTTGATTATGCCTCGCAGGAACAGACAAAACTGATAAAAGGTGCAGTGTCATTTTCAAAAATAAGAGGATTTATACCCTATGTCGGTACTTATAAACTTGACGAAGTATTTTTCTATTAAGAAAATCATTGTTGTAGGGTTTCTGGTCCTTTTCGTCGTTATCTCTTCCGCTGCGATGTCAAACGGGGCCGAAATGTCCAGGAAGGTTCTTGTCCTCTACAACTCAAAGGACGGACAAACTCCCCGAGATAACATTGTCTTCATGAACTGCCAGACAGTTCTCAACTACTATGGCATATTGTGCGAATATAGAGATGTTACACAGAGACCCTTGCCCGATGCCGAAACCATGTCGAGCTACAGGGGAGTGATAACATCATTTAATTCACGTACCATGAAGAAACAGACCGACTATATTCAGTGGCTCGGCAGACAGACGGAATCAGGAAAAAAAATCGTCATTCTCGATGATCTCGGAGTTCAAACATATACCATTCCGGAAAAAGACATTAATAGAATCTATCGTTATCTGGGACTGAATTACGGCGGAAATTTCATAACAAGTAAACCCCTTATTCGTTATGCGTATAAGGACCCCCTGAGGGTCGAATTCGAACGCAAGTATCCCCTTCTTACCCAGGGATACGAACTCTTTACACCCATCGATAAGGATACCACGGTCTATCTTTCCCTTCTGAGGCTCGACATCCCGGATTCAGAGAGTGCGGTGATCGTTACGGGCCCGAACGGCGGCTTTGCTTATGCTGGTTATATTGTGTGGCAGGACCCCGTGACCTTTTACAGACAGTGGTATCTCAATCCCTTTATCTTCTTCGAAGAGGCACTCGGCCTAAAAGGTCTTCCCCGTCCAGACACGACAACGCTCAACGGAACAAGAGTCGCCTTTTCTCATCTCGATGCCGACGGATTCGCAAGCATATCGAGAACCGATGGGAGTTCGTATTGCGCCGAGGTTATGAGAGATGAGGTATTCAAAAAATACCCCTTCCCCGTTACGGCATCCGTTATCGTCGGTGAAATCGACCCCACGGTAGAGGGAACAAAGGACCTTCTGGAAGTTGCCCGCGACATCTATCGACTCCCCACTATTGAGCCCGGTTCTCACAGCTATTCCCACCCCTTTTACTGGGACCCCCTTCATAAAACACTCTATGAACATCAATATGGCATAAAGATCCCCGGCTACATTCACGACTCAAGGGTCGAAATTGATCAATCAGTCCAATATATAAACAAAAACCTCGTCCCGACGGGCACGGTCTGCAAGGTATTTCAGTGGACGGGAAACTGCCTTCCCCTGGAATCGGATATAGAACGCTGTGATAACCTGGGTATATTCAATATCAATGGAGGTGACACGATATTTGATGACGTCAGTAATTCATACACCTCTGTTGCTCCCATTTATAGAAGCGTAGGGAAGCGGTATCAGGTGCATTCGGGACAGGCCAATGAAAATATTCTCACGAATGAGTGGACGGGACCCTTTTACGCCTATAAAGGCATGATTGCCACCATGGAGAGAACGGACAAACCTCGTCGAATCTCCCCTATAAACGTCTATTATCACTACTTCAGCGCGGAACGTAATTCGTCGCTGAAGGCCCTTCAGGATGTATATGACTGGGTCTTGAAGCAGGATATAGCAAAGATATACACCTCGGAATATCTCGAAATCGTGCAGGGATACATCAAGGCAACGATTATGCAAAAGGGCCCTTCACGATTCATCATTAAGAATTTCGGAAAGTGCGCTACCATCAGATTCGATGACACAACGCTACGCCCCGATCTTTCACAATGCAGGAACGTAATCGGTTATTCCGTTGAAGCCGGAAATCTCTATGTCTCTCTCATACCGCAGGCGACTGAAGCGGTCATTCATCTATCTGATTCGGACATACCGGACACCCTTCCCTATGTGCGACAGGCACAGGGATGGATTACAGAATTTACGAGGGAAATCGGTTCAGTCACAGTGAGTTACCGCTGCTTTGACGAGGGTACAATTCACTTCGGCGGTCTGAAGCCGAATACATCTTTCACCGTCACCGGGTCCGCTACGGGCCGGAAAGAGGCATCCTCTGATAGTGCGGGCATGCTCGTTATCGCCGATATTAAAACAGGAAATCTCATCCTATCATGGAAATAGATCCGAATAATTCTTTTTACGGCTATCGACGACTCGGTTTTTTAAAGTTTAGATTATGGCAGGTGATCCTGCTCATTATCTTGATATCTGCCCTGGCCATATTCATTTTCCCGAAAGACAAGATCCTTGTTTCTCTCTACATGGAACGGGGAATGTCGAAAGAGGCAGAGAGCGTAATTTTAAAAATGCTGCAAAAAAAACCCAATGATCCCGAATTACTCCTTCTGTCCTCCAACGCCATCGAAATGACCGGTGATATTGGACAGGCCATTGAAATTCTTGAACAGGCCGCCGCTAAAAATCCAAATCATACAAAAATACTTCTGAAATTAGCCGGTTATTATGAGGGAACCAGGCGATTAAGAGATGCCGCCCCTATCTGGGAAACAACGATGTTACTCGATCCCCTCAATATTGAAGTCACCCACAAATTGATCGAATATTACCGTTACTACAACCTTTCAGAAAAGGAATCATTATCCATTATTCACCATTTAAATATCGAACAGGCCCTGCCCCCCGAGAAGGTTATTCACTGTGCCGGTAACCCTGGAAAGATAGAGGGAATTACATCGAATCGCATGTACAAAGCCCTTTCATGGGCCCTCGTAACGCTGGTGAAGAACAAATCACTTATGAAACTGGACGACCCCTATCTCCATGAATTACTGTCCGGTCTCTATCTCTTGCGTGCATCTCTTGTGAATGACCTCGGTGAAAGGATAACAACGTACAAAATCACCACGCAAGAGGACATAGTGGCCGCTCTCGCACTCTTTGTGACAATGGGAAAGATAGACATGGGGATGCTTTTCGCGCAACATCTGGATGAAATGTGGGATTCAAATATCGAAAAAAGACTGTGGCTTGTACAATTAATAAAGGGAAATAGCCTCTACGGTCCTGCCATGACTGTACTTTCAACATTACAGAAGGAGTCTCCCGGAAACATTAAGATCGAGCAGGAAATCAAGACAGTTCAAGCGGCGGCAGGCGCCGCTACTCCTGGAACGGTTGTAGCGAACGCTGTGGGCGGAAACAGGGATATATACGCTGAACTGACCAAGGTGATGTCGGCATCACGATTCACTGATAAGGACATATACAATATAGTGCATCTACTCGCCGCAATCACAGATGACAAAAAAACAGTTCACAACACACTATCGAAGGTATTGTCCAAAAAGCCGCGAAACATAGCCATCCTTAAGAGAATATCTGATTTGTACCTCGCCATTGATAGACCGGACAGGGCCTCCTATGTATACAAGAGAATCGTCGCTCTGAATCCCCGTGAAAAGAAACATGTGCTCACGATGCTTGAACTCTCCGACAGTACGGGCAAAAAGAAAATCATGATCGATGCCGCCCGATATGCGCGGAACATGTATGCGAAAGATCCCGCAATTCTTCTCAAGTCTGCAGCCATCTTCCTTGCCTCCGATAATCAGCGTGAGGCAATAAGGACATACAAGTCATATCTCGGACTGAGGCCACGGGACAAGAATGTTCAAAAGCAACTGGTCCAACTCTATATGTGGACGGATCAGCCTGAAAAGGCGAAAGAGCTTTTTGACGTCATTGTCGCCGCCGGGCTGGTAAACAAGAAATCACTACTAGAATCCGCCCGGTTCGCCGAAGAGGTGGGACTAGCCGATTCGGCATATGCTATCTACACACAACTGTCGTCACAATATCCCGAAGATCGCACTATTCGTGGAAAGCTGACCCGTATTACAGAAGCGACGCCTGCCGTCGAAGAATCTCCCCGTACATTCGCCATGGCCTCCGACAGAGATCCAGGGAATTTCAAAAAAGCGCTCACTGCGGGAGAGGCCTATGTCGCGGCGGATCAGCTCAAGACCGGCATTCCCTATCTTGAACGAGCCCTTACCCTGAAACCGAATGATATAGAACTGAGAAAAAAAATGGCACAATACTACGGGTGGGACGGAAAGACTGACCAGGCAATCGTGCAACTGGAATTTCTCTACGACCGCCGTGCCATCGATGAAACCGGTAAAATTACACTGGCGCAGGCCTACCTTGACAGGAAAGAAGGCGCCAAGGCATTCGCAATTCTCAAAGAATATAAACAGGCAAAACCCCTTCCCCTCCGGGAAGGCATCATGCTGGCCAGTTCATACGAGCTGTCGGGGAGAGTAGATTCAGCGGCGAGGATTTACCGGCAACTGGCAAAGGAAAATGCGAATGACACGGAGCAGCTTGCCACTCTCGGCAATCGCGCACTCGGCCTCGATAAGATAGACCTTGCCCGCGATATTTACGAAGCTGTCCTTAAGAAAGATCCCCGAAACCTGACGGCGCTCAAGGGAAGCGCCCAGACCTATGCCTGGAACAACGATGCCGAACGGGCCATACAACGGTTTGAGGCATATAACAAACTCAATCCCTATGATTTTGAAGTAAGATACCAGCTCGGTGAATTATATTTCCAGAACGGTCGTCAGGGAGACGCCTTCATGGAATACAAAAAGGCCAATGAACTTATGAAAAAGGTCGAGTCCCGGAAAGAATAAAATCCATCCCCGGTTTTTTCCTCCCCTGATAATTAATCCGATAATCATAGCATCATTGCTTAAGCTTTGTCGGGCATGTTCCGATAATAATTAACGACTACATAATTGCGAAGTGTAACACTCCTCCTGCTCTGTATGCAGTTATTTCGACACAGCGGTGTCCGGTTAGGAACTTGCATATGACTGATCCTGGTTTGGCGGTTGAT
>CAYMYS010000036.1:0-24760 GCA_964394725.1 uncultured Syntrophaceae bacterium | reverse complement strand
CCCATACCACCGCCGCCGCTCATACCACGACCGCCGCCCATACCACCGCCGCCGCTCATACCACGACCGCCGCCCATACCACCGCCGCCGCCCATGCCACCGCCGCCGCCCATGCCACCGCCGCCGCCCGTGCCACCGCCGCCGCCCGTGCCACCGCCGGCTCCCGTGCCGAAATGACTGACTACATTGGCCTGGTTTGTTGCGGAAAAAGCGCCCGCTTTAAATTGTTCTACGGCCTGGTTAACAGTTCCGGCAATGCCCACAATGACATGAATGCCTGCCGCTCCAAAAACATTAAATGCATTGGGACCACAGTTTCCCGTCAGGACATGCTGAACGCCACGATCGGACATCAATTGTGCCGACTTGATTCCGGCACCACCTCCGGCTGACATATTGGGATTCTGTATAGCCTCATATTCCATTGTCTCCGAATCGACAAATATATAATAAGGAGTCCGTCCAAAACGGGGTTCCACTTGATCATCAAGGGAGGGACCCATTGCAGTTACAACAATTTTCATAAATTAACCTCTTTCACAAAATAATGATGTTTTTTTTCGAATCAATTCTCACAGAGTGTCCTGTGCGAGTCACTATACATCGGCAATATAAAGGGAAAACGCCAGCAGCGAAGTCTAAGGTTTTGGAGGTAAGCTGAACGAGCTTAGCCTTGCCACATTGCCGACGTCTCCCGTACCCTTTTTACTTCTCCGTTGTTTCTTTCCCTAACTCCGAGATACGCTTCTTGATATCCTCCAGCGTACTCTCAAAATACTCCGCCTGAGATTTGAGTCCTTCAATCTCGTTTTCTTTCGTATACTGCGGCGGTATAGAGGGGGCGTAATAGGGTGAAGCATAGGACGTTCCAACTGGTGCAACGCCTGCGTTTGCCGGATAACCATAGGGCGCACGCTGCCACCCCGTCAGACCGGTTGCATAAAACCGGTTTCGTCTACCCCAGCCACCTCCTCGGCCGAAGCCTCCGCCCCTTCCGAATCCTCCACCAAAACCTGCTCCCATCACGGGATTGGTAAGCCCCGGCGTAGAATATCCTGCACAGAAACCTGCACCTCTTCCCGTCATTGGCCCCATTCCCTGAGGACCTGATCCATCTCCTCCTGGCATAATAAATACCTCCTTGTAATTAATCTCTTTCTTTTTCTATAACTGACCTTTCGATATCACACATATCAAGAAATATGCCAGAATATGTTTTCTTTGATATATATAAGTTCTTCACTTAATTTCAGATAGTTATATATATTGCATATTTTCATACCCATGGAACGAGTCGTCCGAATGCAACTATTGTTTCTGCATCTGGTCGCAAATATGCGACTATAACTTTCATACCCAGTGCCCCTCAATCGTGGCGTCATGTACTTCCTTTAAATGTCCCGCCTTCCACTGGGAAAGAGCACTTTCTACCTGTTTGATATCTTTATCGATTATTAATATTTTAATGCCGGCGGCCTTCAGCGCTTTAAAGGCATTGGGTCCGACATTCCCAGTCAGGATAACATCGACACCCAGATTTGAAATATTCTGGGCGGCCTGGATTCCCGCACCCTGTGCGGCATTTACGTTTTGTTTGTTTGAATGGGCTTCGACCGATCCCGATTCCATATCCACAACGACAAACCATTTTGCACGTCCAAAACTCAGGTCAACCTTTCCCGCAAGATCCTTGTCATAAGAAGTAATCGCTACTTTCATATATATTTATCCTTTCTCTCTATTTCCCCGGCCCCTTGGCCGGAAGCAATGTCTCATTCCCCTCCCCTGGCGATGCCATCCAGCAGAATGACAACCGGGCAGCATAAAACGTCTATCCAGTAAATTACCAGTAAGATAGGCTTCAAGTACTTCATCCACTGTCCCCCTCAGAAATGATACAATCATTATTCCTGATGCCTCTATCATCCTGTATAAGGGTCTTGAAATGGCCCCGCAAAGGAGGACATTGATATCAAACTCCTTCAATCCGGCAGGTTTGCACGCGGCTCTATTGTCCGCCAGGCGAACTGTCTTCCGATCCTTTATCTGTCCCGAGGCAACATTCACAACAACAATACGGTCACAAAAGTCAAAAACAGTGGAAAGGTTATGTTCCCAAACAGGTATGGCAACATTCATTTTCAAACTCCCAGTAGCCGCTTTACTTCAAAAAGTGTACCAAATGTCCTGATTCTGTTGGCGTTAATATATGTCAAAGAAAATACAGACAGTTACAGGAATATCCTCGAAAGGAAAAGTGAAGGCACAGGAGATATCGGGTCACTTTTTGCATATAACAGTCGCATCTTCGCGACCCATGCGAGATTATTAGTACTTGTGTGAGTAGTAAGGCAAAACACTGAGGTACAGATACTTTACTACTTCTCCACGGGCCGGCCACCGCATACAGTGAACCGCTTCAAAGGCTTTGTACGCGTTCCTATGTGAATCTATTATCTGCTTCTCGATTGTTTACCATCTTTCGGGGTTCCTTAAGCCATCCGGTACGGACATCTGCCTGACTGTCAAGCTCCTGAACATAGGGCTTGATGTCAAGCAACGGTGTTCCATCCAGAATGTCCACATTCTGAACGTGAAGAACACCGTTCTCGATTCTGTCAAGTTGCACTACTGAAAGACCGATGGGATTGGACCTCTTGGGGGCGCGGGTTGCAAAGAGCCCCCGAGACCGGGTATCCATGAATGGAACGACTTCCAGATTGAATCCTTCACTCCGATGAAAATGGTAGAGCAGGATGATGTGTGAGAAACCGTCGAGATCCTTCAACCCCGCATGGTAATCCTCAAACACATCGACAGTGCCCTTCACACCGGCAGCTCCGGCTGGCTGGATCGGCGTGCCTGCCGGCTTTTTGAATGGCGTATGGATAATTCCGATAGGCCTCAATTCGATCATCTTTTCCTCACACAAAACCGCCACGGTTAATAGGTTGTCAAAGGAGCGCCGAAACGATCATGTAAGCTCCCGTCAATAAGTTGTGGGGAATGCGCTCGCTCTTCAGTTTAAGATTTCCGTTGAAATGTTTTAATCGTAACATGCCCGTGTCGCTTCATCGGCCATGGTCGGCTCGACAATGGGCTCCCACGACGTGTCGTCCCATGTCCCGAGATGTGTGTGCATATCGAGGTACTTTTTCGGTATAGGATGCGTACCGATGACGACCTTTACACCAAAGCGTTTTTCAAGAAAGGCCTTGAATGTGTTTATATAGGGGCAGGGGGGATAGCCGACAACAAGGCCGGTGGCCAAATGAATAACCTCTGCGCCATTTTTTACCATCTCTTCACCTGCATATTCTATGTTGCCGCCGGGGCAACCATCGCAGGTTGTATAACCAACCAATTCGACTTCGGTGTCCCTGTAGATGCTGAAGGCCCCTTCCCTGTTCCTTATTGCCCGGAGACACTTTCCACCTGCGCAGCGGCGATAACGATCACAGATAATTATTCCAATCTTTGTCTTTGAATCCATTTCATCTCCTCTCAATTCTTAGGTGATTAGTCTTTACACTATTATCACGGCGTCATAGAGCCGGTTCGCCCGGAACAATTGAAGCTCCCAACAACAAGTTGCGGACATCCGCTCGCTCTTCAATTCAGTTGTTTTTTAATAATGTGTATGTTTTCTTTTTCTTCTCTCTGATCCGGAACACATTATGTGCGCTGAAATATTCTTCCATGTCTTCGTCCTTCATATGATGATCACTGAATGACAGTATTCCATCCGGCTTCAGTACCCTGTGCAGTTCCTCCAGAATTTCATCGGGATTATGGAGGTGATGAAAAATATCGTAGAAGAGCACAACGTCCACACTCTCATCGGGCAACCCGGTCTTACATCCCGATTGAATCGTTCTGACATTTTTCAGGTTGTTCTTTGTGGAAATAGCCTCGACGGCCTTGATAGCCCGGGGATCTATATCGAGAGCGTAAATGCTTCCTGAACTTCCGATGATTGATACAAGGGGCCTGATGTAACCACCGGGACCACATCCATAATCGAGAACCACGCTCCCCGGCGATATTCCCACTTCATTAAGAATGGTGATTCGTGGAAACAGGACATCACGAAGTTTAAAGGTATAGGACAGCAGGTTGAAACCGAGAGCAGAGTTCCTTTTTCCCATTACATTAACCGCCCTATTTCCCTTCGGGAATTATTACGTCGAGAGATTTTATTTTTCGAAAGAGTGTACTTTTGTGGATACCAAGGTCTCTCGACGTTTTCAGTCTATTCCAGTTGTTTCGGCGAAGGGCATTGGTCAGAAATATTGCCTCCATGTCCTTCAGTGTCGTCATATCGGAATGAGTTATATGATCCATGGCACCCGGTGTGAAAACCGGTTCGGGAAGATGTTCCTTTTGAATCATCTTCGATTTGCAGAGGATAAAGGAACGTTCTATGATGTTCTTCAATTCCCGGATATTGCCGGGATAATTATAGGCCATAAGACAGGCAAGGGCATCATCGGTCATGCCCGTTATTGTTTTATTCTGGATCGTGTTATAGGACAGGATGAAATGGTCGACGAGGAGGGGGATGTCCTCTTTTCTATCCCGCAGGGGCGGCAGTTCCAGACGCATGACATTAATCCGGTAATAGAGGTCCTCCCTGAAGGTCCCTTCCTTCACCAATTCGTCTATTTTTTTATTGGTTGCCACCACGACGCGGGCATCGCTTTTGACACTTTCAATCGCCCCGAGCGGTTCATAGGTCTTTTCCTGGAGAACGCGCAGGAGGCGCACCTGGAGGGCCGGTGATATGTCGCCGATTTCGTCCAGAAATATGGTGCCCCCCTGAGCAAGTCTGAAGCGGCCCGGTTTGTCCCGTTTCGCATCGGTAAAGGCCCCCGCCTTATAGCCGAAGAGTTCCGATTCCAATAGTGTATCGGGCAGGGCACCGCAGTTTACCACCACAAAGGGTTTCTTTCTTCGGGAGCTCAAGTTATGAATAGCCCGGGCAAAGAGTTCCTTTCCCGTCCCACTCTCCCCTTCGATGAGGATGGTGCTCAGACTTTTTGCCACATCGAGAAGGATATTGAAAAGCTCATGCATCCTGTGATTTTTAGAAATGATATCCTCATAGGTGTAAGTCCCTTCAATCTCCTTTCGGAGTTTTTCTACGATGCTCATATCCCTGAACGTTTCAACGCCTCCAATGACCCTTCCCCCTTCGTCCTTCAGGATGGCAGTGGAAATGCTGATGGAAACCTGTTCACCAGAGGCATTTACGATATACACTGTTTTACCCACAATGGGGATTCCCGTATCCACTGTGTGGCGCAGTGCACAGGATCCTTCACATATATTTGCCTTTAATACATCCTTGCACTGTTGGCCGATTGCATCTTCCCTGGAAACACCGGTGATAGTCTCGGCCGATTTATTGAAGGATGTAATTTTCCACTGGTGATCGACGGTAAAGACGCCGTCGGTAATGGAATCCAGTATAACATCCCTTTCTCTGATAATGGCGATATGCATGACTCTTCTTCAATTATTTTTATCAAATAGTGATGGACTCGTAAAAAGCCTAATTCCTGTCACCTTGCCATTCCCATCTTGATCGGCAATCCAGTCCTTTCAAGTGTTTATGGACTCCCGCGGGAGCGACATGATGGCAAATCCGCTCCCGCCGCCACAGCAGTAATTCGTGACACCCGGTGGAGTCATCTCCCTGAATTGGGGCGCAATCTTTCTGAGTATCTGCCTCTGAGGTTCCACGATACTGGTATCGGGAATCAGGTTTCTGAAGGTCGATCCCAGATGGCCATAGGAGTTTCCAACACCGCGTATCACTGCAACGGGTAGGTCTCACAGGCATCTATGTTCCTTAGCTCTTTGTAGAACAAAACACCGGACTTCTTCGGCATCACAATATCCAGAAAGATAAGATCGGGCTGACATTCGAGGGCTATTTTCATGCCTGAATCAGCATCATAGGCGGTACGTGTTTCATAATTATGATCATCAAGGACTGTCTTGAGATACAAGACTACATCGGACTCGTCATCCATGATGAAGATTTTCTTCATGATCCGTAAACCATAACAAACTGTTATTTCTTCTTAACCGATACGGCTTCCGACAAATATTTCCAGAGGCGAATAAGAAGCAAAAGAGAGATGATCGCAAACAGATAATCAACACCCTTGCTTGCAAAAATATCTACTAACGTAAAGTCTCCTACCATGATAAAATCTCCTTTTCGGTCCATTGTGCATTAATGTCAATGCACATCCTCCGCCCATTCCGGTGATTCGCTAATAACGGGCATCCTGTTTATGATCCAACGGTAGACCCACAACTCCATTGAAATTACAGTAAGGGTCACGACAACCTCCATCCAACTGGGATAGTACCTTACCGGTGCATACCATTTATAGGCGATAAGACAGACATTGATCCTGTTGAGAATTATGCCAATAAGGCTAAGCACTGCCGCAAATTTGATAACTGAAAGTGACCCGCTCCTTACACCCTGTAAAAACAAGATACCCGGCAATAGTACACATCCCACTACCTCCAGGAGATACCAATATCCCATGGAAGTGGCCAACAGTGACCATGTTCCCTGGTGATTCAGTTCAAGCAGTTTCAGAAAGAAATAAACAAACATGGTTCCGGCACATATCTTCCCCAAAGCTATAACCAATTTGTCATGAGTTTCACGATGCTCTGCCGACATACGGTCACTAAAGACCTTACTGGTTATTGATCCTTCGATAATGACCATAGAAAGTCCGGCAAAAACACTGGAAACCACAAACAAAAGCGGAATAAATTCAGAGTACCAGAGGGGATGAATCTTTGCCTTGGCTATCAGAAAAAGTCCTCCAACTCCACCCTGATGACCGAGGGAAAGCATAATACCAAAAACAACTGCGCCAAGGGTCATAGCATTAAGGGTTTTCCATGCCCTTTTCAGACCAAGCCATTCGGCAATGGCAGGAGCGAATTCAAGCAACAGAGATATAGTATATAGGAAAAAATGCCACGCCACCATGAAAAGTACCGAGCTGAAACCAAATTTGTTTCCTATCAGAAAATTAAAGGCATTCCAGGGACGACCCAGGTCCAAAAGCAACGCCCCTGCATAAAAGGAATATGCCAAAAAGCCATTGAGAACCACTACCCTGACGATGGGATGATACTTATCATATCCGAGGATATAGTAAACAAAGCAAAGGACATAGGCACCCCCGGCGAGTGCAACCCCAATGAGGACATCAAATCCGATCCACAGTCCCCATGGAAACTCTTGGGAAAGATTGGTCACCGCTCCCAGTCCCCATACAAAACGAATGACAATGATTACCAGACCAAGAAGGATAATCGGGACAGTAATAACGTTGAAGGGTGTAAAAATATTTTTCCCCTTAGGTTTAAAACTCCCCCGGATAAATGTGAAAAAGTCTTTTAAATTTTTAATTTCCGTAGTTGCCGCTTTTCCGTTCATTCAGCCTCTCCTGCTGTGATCTTAATCATCTTTTTTCTTTTTTACCGCATAGTTTATTCCGAGTAACAGGGCAGGAACAACTAGATCGATGACTGCAATGTTCGTAAGGAACCCCTTGGTGAGCTTGGGATAAGGGGTTGTACCAAGATCGGTTCGAAAACCAATCTGTTCAAAAGGAACTGCTGAAAGATAAAGCCAGCTCGTACCGCCAACTTCATGCTCACCATAGATATGGTGATAATATGCCTCTGGCTTTCTGTATATTCGTTTATTTGCCTCTTCTATCAATTCCCGTCTGGTACCAAACACCAAGGCTTCTGATGGACAGGCCTCCACACAGGCGGGAATCCCCCCCTTTTTGACGGCATTCTCCCAACAAAAGGTGCACTTTTGAATCTTTGGAACGGGACTATTATATTCAAACTTGGGGATATCAAAGGGACAGGCAACCATACAGTACCGGCATCCTATACAATTCGTCTCCCAAATTACCGGCCCCTCTTCTGTTTTATGCATTGCACTGACAAGGCAGGCCGAAACACAGCCGGGCTGATTACAGTGCATGCATTGGGTCTTTACAAAAATTTCTTCGTCTTCGGTCTTATAGCGATTGACTACAGTATAACTGGTTTCCGATGTTAAACGTTTTTCATCGAAGATAGTTTCATCGTCCAAGTCCGGCAATGGCATATTGTTCGCTTCGGCACATGCCATTTCACAATTCCTGCAGCCAATACATCGTGTGGTATCCACAAGAACACCCAAAAATTCCTTATCACCGCCTTCGCCTGTCTCTTTAGCATTCAAACTCTTCGGCCTGATGACATTTCCAAATGCCATTCCAGAAACACCTGTTGCCAATACCTTTAAAAAATTTCTCCTTTCCATCTGCAACGTCTCCTTTAATTGCTCCCTTTTGCGGCATGACAACTCGTACAGCCTACGGCATCTATATGCATTTTCTCATGACATCCCATACACTGAAGATGATAAGACGCGATAAGTCTCGGTTTGCCCAGATCTTCAGTGTTAAAGCCAATCGTATGACAGCTTCTACAGAGGGGAGGTTTATCGGCATGTTCCGGGGCACTGTAATGATGACAGCCCCTGCACGTCTCCAGATCATCCTTGTGAAAAGTACTTGCCAGTCTGTTATCATGGGATATTTCAAGTAATTTTCCAACAACCATGGAATGGGGAAATCGCGACGGCTCATAGCTCTCTTCCAAAACGTCTATCATAACATCATCACCCGGCAATGCAGCTAAAAGATCACCCCCGTGGTTCCTGTTTTCCGCAATACCTGCTCGCTCCCGTGGACCGGTATGACAGGTGGAACAGTTGTCTTCACTCATGGATGTATCTTTCATCGGGTCGTGACACCCGGCACAGAGCACATCTTCCTTCATGGAATTGTGACAGCCGATACAACTGGCCTGTGACGTTTTCTTATGAAAGGCATCAACAAGGGTCACTCCGCCTCCCTTAATACTACCTGCCGAAGTATGACATTCATCGCATGCACTGAGCGTTTCATGATGACAGGTCCTGCATGTATTCGTGCTGTTTTCATGGATTTTGTGGTTAAATAAAACACCTTCCATCGAAGCATCTACACTGTGCATCAGTATCGTCTCCGGTTGATCCCGATCAGGCCGGGGGACATCCGCCAATGCCTTTACGGTTCTTATTTCCCTTTCGCCATGGCATCCGATGCAAGCGGTGGGACCTGTCTTCTCCCCCGCTTCTTCTTTTTTCATATGACAATTAACACATCCGGCATGGGCCGCATCCCGAAAAGAGGGCATGGAGGAATCACCGATATCGCGGTGACAATCGCGACAGGAAGATTCAACTCCCTCTTGAGATACAAGTTGTTTGTCCTTTTCGTTGTAGACATGATGGCAGGTGCCGCATTCGCCATTCATGCCTGTTTCATGCTGGTAATGCAACAGGTGATCAAAACCGGCAGGTTGCATCCACTCTTTCTCCACTTTCGTTACGTGGCATTCTCCGCAGGCAACGGGTCCGCTGCTCTTTCCTTCCGCCAATCGTACGTCGTGACAGCCAATGCAGCTGTCATGGTATGAATCCATGAGGCTACGACGCGACTGTTCATCTCTCTGTCCGGGATAGACAAAGAGGAATTGTTTGTTGGAATCCTGCCGATGACAGGCACCGCATCCCTCTTCTTCCAAGGCACTCACGTGTTTATCGTGGTAAAATCGTACAGGAATCTCTTCTAATTCCTCTAACGGTGCCAAATCAGAAATCGCAATAGAATACTCGACGGGACGTTCGCACCTCTCTACTGCGGAATAAGGCACTCCCACTCCCCCCCACATCACAAAAACTCCCGCCCCGATTACAATAAAAAGACAGGCAAGTAGTGTCTTTCTCATTTACCGTTCCTTCCTCAGTTCTCAGACCCTTAACTCTTCCGGAATTTCCATCACATCGACCAGTATTTCGCTAAAAAACTTCACATGCATCCCCAGCTTGTAGTAATTCACAATATCTTCAATACCGCTGTGGCAGTTGTGGCAGGGAGTAACAACCACCTTTGCACCCGTGGCCTTGAGTTGCTCCGCCTTAACCCTGTTTCCTTCCATTCTGGCAGATTTCCACGGCGGACCGCAGTTAATCACCCCACCGCCGGCACCGCAGCAGTAATTATGCTCAAACCGAGGTGTGACATCCCTGAAGTCCTCACAGACAGCCCGCATAATATAGCGCAACATCTTCCCCAAACCCCTCCCCCTTACGACATTACAGGGGTCCTGAACCGTGACGGGTCCCTTAAATTTCTTTACTATCTTTACCTTCCCATCACGAATAAGCTCATAGTAAAACTGAATGGCGTGAATGAGGGGAACGGGCGGTTCCTTCCAGCCAAGCCATTTCGGACCATCATAGACGGCACCCCTGAATGCGTGGCCGCATTCACCCATTACGATTTTTTTCACTTTCAGTTTGAAGGCCGCTTCATAGTGGGTCCGTTCGATGCGCGCCATCGTTTCAAAATCGCCGGAATACATGGCCATATTGCTGTTATCCCAGCCATCAGTAGAGGGCATCGTCCAATCAATACCCGCCACATTCATAATAAAGGCCGTATTCCCCAGTAACTGTGCCAGGAATTTCGGCTCCGGTCCGATCACAGAATACATAATCTCGGCGCCCTCTTTATCGAGGGGAATACGGGCATCCTTTATCTCGTCCTGTGTATCTTCCTCCTGCCACTGAAGGGTGTCGATCCATTCATCCTGTTTTACCCACATCTGGTTCGACGTTACGGTATGGCTGTTGACCGTATCCTGAAGATATTGTGGAACGACTCCCAGTAAACTGCATATGCGGCGAACGATCAACAGGAGGTATGCGATATCGATACCAAAGGGACAGTACATACTGCACCGTCTGCATAAATTACATTCGGTAAAGACTATCCGTGCGCATTCCCTAATGAATTCAGGTTCTACTTTGCCTTTCCTTCGCAGTATCTCCCAGAGGGTCTGTTTCACCTTTCCCACGGGCGAAAAGCGGGGATCCTTGTCATTGGAAAGGTAAAAGTGGCATGCCTCGGCACACAACCCACAGTGAACGCAGGACTGCATATAGACGTTTAAGCGTGCGGCAGTCTCTTCCGTCAGGACTTTACTGATAACGTCCTCTATTTTTTCGGGTGTAAGCTTTTTTATCTGTTCATCCAAACCCGGATCAACAACCACCATCTCGCCGGCTTCATCCATTCAGTATCCTCCACTACTTTAATATCTCTACCAATCTTTTGAATTTCGCACTGAACCAAATTCGGAACCCATGTAGGATCTCGTAAAAACGAAAAATAGCATGTGACTCAGGCGTGTAAAGGGAATGGCAACTAGCAATACGACCCCCGACAGTATATGCAGTACAGACATTGTCTTGTAGGGCAGTACATGGTGATAGGCCAGAAAACCCGTGACGAATGGAGCTGCCGCGATAGCCAATAAGACATAGTCGGAAGGAGAAGTCACATACTTAACGATAGGGCTTGTAGCCCTTCTCAACAAAAAAATAAGGGATGTAATAACGACAATCAGCGTCATAACATCGGCAACCCCTTTGGGGAGGGTCCACCAGTTTATTCCCCATGACCGGTATATCAGTATGTTATGGGGAAGAAGAAAAATCGGGGTCACTATAAGACAGATGTGAAAGGCAAAGGTAACCACGGTCAGCTCCGGCTGTCTTCTCATGTTGACACTCGCAAAGGGAACGAGCCAGTGAATAAGAGAACGAAGTGAATATTTCAGGCTCATGTATGGATATACAACCTTGTCTTTTTTTGCCTGAAACAACATCAAAACTATTCGGTACAGACTGCCGATTATCAGAACGGCAAAGGCTATCCACACAAGAGGACCGGCAATAAATTGATACATAACTCCATCTCCATTTCTTACAAAGAACAGACGCGACGACAATATACGCCGCCATCTATCGATCTGATAAGAAGTTTTTTTCCATCGGGACTAAAGACAGGATCCCAGCATGCATCAAAAGGAGTTCCCATCTTTCCATCTATTACAATGAAGAATTTACCTCCCTTTTCAGCCTTGGCCGCTATTCTCGAACCATCGGGAGAAAAGTGAGGATCCCATATCATATCAAAGACTTCGTCCCAGGGCTGACCATCCACGGCAATGGTCCATGTCCCCCTGTTTTTTATTACAGCCGCCACCCTGGTGCCATCGGGGCTGAAAACAGGCTGCAGCACGGCATCACTGAATGTCTTTTTCCAGGGTGAGCCATCGACTGCAACGGTCCATCTCCCGAATTTCGGCGAAACAACGGCAGCTATAGCTTGTGAGCCCGGACTGTATCTCTGATACCAGAGCTGGTTAAAGTATTCGTCCCATATCACATTCCCATTGAAAGCCAGCGTCCATCCCTTTTCGGTCTGAACAGGCGCCGTCACATCCCCGTTGGCTGGATTGAAAAGCGGTTCCCAAACGCACCTGAATACGGTGTTCCACGGTTTACCGTTGACGGCAATTGTATAGTCGCGAATATCCGTCCTTACCTCCGCCGCAACGGTGCAGTTATCGGAGCTGAAGGTAACGCCCCATACATTTGCGAAATGTCTGTCCCAGGGATTGCCGTCGATTGCTACACTCCATACACCTTCAAGAAATCCAACGGTATCTGCGCTATCGAGTTTTTCAGTCTGAACGCTGGCGGCCGTATGCGCTCCATTGGAACTTATTGCCAGATTACGCGCTTCGAAGAAGCTGTTTTCCCAACCAGTGCCGTTCACAGCCACACCATATTTACCACCGGCCTTCACATTAGCAACAACAGATCCACCATCTTTGTTTTCCTGAAGGTTCCATACATATTCATATGTCTGTTCCCACAGTTGGTCCTCTGTCGCCACGGTCCATTCATCATCGTTCATTCCCAGACACGTTAACCGACCATCACGCCCGAATCGCAATGACCATGCCTTTTCGAACGTGTGCGGCCAGGGTACACCGTTAACGCAGGGAGTAAAACGATCATTATCCCCCTTTACTATGGCCGATATCTTTTCTCCATCAGGACTCACTACCAATTCATGAACCACGGAAAATTTTTGTTTCCACTCATGTGTGTCGGTTATGTTTTTTTCCTGTGTATTCCAATCGTAGTCTGTCAATAAAGCCATTCATTGCACCTATGCATTTACGATAATTAAAATCTTAAGGGCACCCTTTTTCACACACGAGGGAGAAGGAAATATACACACCTCTCCCTGAGGGCAACCACCTCAAAGCAATATTAAAACCGGCTAAGTACTCGCTATTGAGCAATAAATATACCAGAAAGTTACAATATCCAAAAAATCATAACTATTCTTATTGTAAGAGAATTTACACTCAAGGTAAAAAAACACTGATCAGTAATATCGCATTGTTGCAACTCAATAGGCATTCATAAACTTCATTACTGCGACTGCACTCTTCCATTCAGGAATAAAGTATAGAAAGGATAGAAATCTTGCAACTAGTTAATAAGCATAACAGAACAGAACAAAAAAGTAAAGACAGGAAAAAAAATTTTTGACACCCTTGATGGCTCGAAGAAACCCGGCAGCTATTTTATGGGAAAAGTTACCCGAAATGTTGGACCCTTGTGGGGATAAGAAGAAAAGGTGATTGATCCGCCAAGTTCCTGAACAATCTTTCTTGTAACCATAAGACCGAGACTGGTACAGTGGTTTCCTTTGGTTGTAAACAGTTTCTCGTCAAGCAGGCAATCCTCATACTCCTCGGGGATACCATGTCCATTATCGAGAACTTCAAATACTGTCAGAGGACCTTTTCGCTTGCTCCTGAGCACTATTTTGTGAAGTCGCTTATCGAGATCGAACTCGCAGGTCTCCAATGTATTATTCAACAGGTTGTTAAAAATCGAATGCAGGTCTTCTGCATTCGATTTCATAGTCCCCAATTCAGGATTGAGTTCCATTTCCAGGACAATTCCTTTCATGGCACTGGACTCCTGAAAAAGTCTGTATAGCTCTTGCATTACACGATTAGGGTCAATAGTGGTAAGTTCATGTTCCAGTTCCCTTGCGCGAAAAACTCTCTGGGCAGCTGTTGTGACTGTAGGGCACATCTTCTAGCACTATGAGCAGTTTAAGCTTGAGCTTGAGCTGGAGCTTATGTCGAATATCTAAATTTCCTTTCGACAATCTTCCTTTTCTGATAATACTCATAGTGGAATTATGGCCCTCAACTGAAACAACTCTGTAAACTTTTCGAATAAACGTGTTTTAGATAATTTTTTGATTTAACTTCCATATTTCAGGAGCGTTCATTATGAAGAAAAGTATCTGCCTTTTACTTGTCACTGTTTTTATAATCATTTCAGGCATCGGCGACACCGCCTCCGCGGCGCGGCACCCCGACATAATCAGTTACGATGCCGAGCTGTTGCAAGGTTCGATCACCGTACATATCAAGTGGCAATCTGAATACCCGGTAATCGCGGCCCTTGTCTCTGCGGGAAAGGCGCAAGAGGAAATGGAACTCGATCCCTATGACGACAACACAAAGGATGCCTATGGATACCACGGAGAGGCCTCTCTTTTGCTCAAGGTAGATACCTCGGGATTCACCGACGAAGCGATAACATACGTTGTTCAACTCATTGATGATGTCGGCAAGAGAAGCCGGAGAATTTCTGGCACACTGAAGACAGCCACCGCCTCTGCTACAACGGACCAAACCGACAACAGCCTCTCCGATCAGTATGTTACACCTTCATCGGGCAAAAAGAGTCCCGGCATGATAGACAAGGTGATCAAGGTCATGGAACGCCATGACACTCCACCCGTTGTCTCGGAAATCAGGGTCAATTTCATTGGCGACAAGAGAGTCAACTTCTTCAGCAGCGCCATAGACGACAAGGGACTGAAGGAAGTAAGGATAAAAATTCTTAACGACAAAGGAAGCCTTGTAGGTGAAAAGGTCTTCTCCGGTCTCGGTAAGATATGGCAGGGTACGACGGAGTCCTTTAAACTCGATCCCGGAGACTATACGGTGGTAGCACAGGCTATAGACAATACGGGAAATAGGTCACCGGAAAAACAGAAGGTCTTCTCAATAAAGACGGGCATGATCCCTGACAGGACTCCCCCCGTCACAGTAATCGCACCTGCCGGAGGCACCTACAAGACTGCTCAGAGCCTGACATTGACCTGCACCGATACCGGCGGATCAGGATGCAAATCTACTTATTATACGACAAATGGCACGGCGCCAACGACGAACTCACCGGCCTATAGCGGACCAGTTACTGTCTCAAACACAACAACGATAAAGTTCTTCAGTACGGACAATGCAGGAAACAGTGAAGCAGTCAAGACGGCTGCATATACTATAGAGCACATCCTTCCTCCCCCGCCTCCTCCAGTACCCCAGGATGTCATCCCACCTGTTACCGTGGCGACGCCTGCCGGAGGAACCTATGCAACCGCGCAGACTGTGACCTTAACCTGTTCCGATTACGACTCCGGCTGCAAACACACCTATTACACGACTGACGGAATGGCGCCAACGACTAAATCGCCTCTCTACAGAGGACCCTTCACTGTCTCCAAAACAACGCCCGTGCAATTCTTCAGTACAGACGCGGCGGGCAACAGTGAAACTGCAAAAAAAGAAAACTACATCATTCAGCCGCCGCCACCACCACCACCACCAAAGCCGCCGATTGAGATTCCTGAAGGAAAATGTCAGATAAAGATAACTGATGATATTAAAGGGCACCATGGACCAAGAGGAGCGTTCTTTAAGGCGACAGTTAAACTGCTGGTTCCCGATCAGTATTCACAAATTGTTATTACATCAGATGCAGCAGGGACTGCGCCATGGGGCGCCGATGACTGGGCCAACTTTACAATTACGTCGCCCACGGGCGCCAAGCAAACGGCAAGTTTGGGTAAGAACGATGCCTGGGGAAAACCAATTGGAGAACAATACATCTTATCCAATGTCATTAAACTAACGCCTGGTATGAATACCATTGATGTAGAGTTATGGAACGAGTTTGCCCCAGCAGGCAGTAATCAAGGTTCTTCAGCCATGTGGCTTGTTGTCCAGTGTCCGGCCGGCCAGAGCTGTCAGAACGGCCTGTGTGTGCCCACGGTACCGCCACCGCCACCGAAAGATACCATCACACCTGTTACCGTGGCAACGCCTGCCGGAGGCACCTACAAGACTGCACAGAACCTGACACTGACCTGTACCGATGCCGGTTCCGACTGCAAGGACACTCACTATACGACAGACGGCACGGCACCGACGACGAACTCACCGGCCTATAGCGGACCAGTTATTGTCTCAAATACAACAATCGTAAAGTTCTTCAGTACGGACAATGCAGGAAACAGTGAAGCAGTCAAAACGTCTGCATACACTATAGAGCCGCTGCCTCCCCCGCCTCCACCACCACCCGTTGAAAAAATCGTACTCCACGAAGTCATACTTCACGGTGACGATCTCACAGTCCTTTATTCGATGAACCTCGACGATTGTGCAGAACTGCAGAAAGAAAACGGCAATCCGGCGGATCAATACATGACCTTCTGCAAAAAGGGAGACAAGGCAAGTGAATCGAAGTACAGCAGCAAGATTGTTGTCGGCACGAAAGTAAAGCTCTGCAGTAAGAAGGACCCGAAGATATGCAGTAATACGGTGACAGTCACAGGAACTCCCAGGAAACTGATCCTCCACAAGGCGTGGCTGGATAGAGAAAATAAGCTGCACATGATCTACACGAAGAATTTTCGGACGGGAGCGCATCTCAAATATACGAATTACGGCGCTGTAACGACTGATGGAGGTGACAACGGCCGTTTCCCATCGGGAGAAAGCCTCGAATCGATTGTCTCCCCGCAGGCGCACACAGCCAAGGCCGGCAACACAATCATGCTCTGTCATGGAAACGGCGGCCCACTGGAAGCTGGAAATGTGGGATATTGCAGCACGCCTGTCGTCGTAACACAGGAAGCGCCCTCCGACACCATCCCGCCTGTTACCGCGGCAACACCTGCGGGAGGAACATATGCAACCACGCAGACGGTAACATTAACCTGCACCGATGCCGGTTCCGGCTGCAAGGAAACTTACTATAAAACCGACGGCACGGTACCAACGACGAATTCGCCGGCCTATAGCGGGCCAGTTACTGTCTCAAAAACAACGACAGTGCAATTCTTCAGTGTGGATAAGGCAGACAACAAAGAAGCGGTCAAAACTGAAAAGTACGTCATTCAAACACCACCGCCGCCACCCAAACCACCAGACCAGGGGAAAGACACACGAAGTCCCGTTGTAAGAATTGTAAATCTCCCCAGCACACCGGCCGATTACTACAAGTGGTCCACGGCGAAGCAATGCCAATATTTCAGAGAAAAGTACGCCAAGTTCCCATGGTACTTCACAGCACAAGACGATACGGGACTCGACCGCTATGAGATATACAACAGCAGGAAGATAGTGAAAAAAGGGACCATCGGCGGCAACAAAACATCCGAGCAGACCATCGATTTTACCTGTCCTGACATGATACGCATAGTCGTCTATGATGTGACGGGTAAAGAAGGCTACGCGGCAACAATGATCTCGATAAACAAATGATTGTAGGTTCTTGTAGTAATATCAGAGAACACTGAGAATCTGAACCTTGATGAATAAAGGATTGCCTGCATTTATTAGAAAATGGCAACGTTGCCATTTTCAATAAATGTAAGGATGGGAAACATTACGACTAATGGATTACAGGCACCGTTCACATGCTGGAGCATGGGAACGAGGGGAAATTGCCATTCAGTCAAAATGCCGACATTGGCAAATCGGCTAAATGATGCATGAGAATTCGAACCTTAATGAATAAATGGCTGGATGCAATTCGTGAATTCTGGGGACATCACTCAAAAATCGTATAACCCTTAAGGATTGGCACGACGAGATAAGGTCCTTTCTAATCCACAAGCTGAGCCATATTTGATTACCTCGGGAAAACATTCCAGAAACAGTGGCGATAGAGCAACACAGAATGACTCATATTGTTAATAATGCAAATTTTGGCAATATTAACAATTTGCTCTCCCGCGGCTGGAACATGTGGAATTCCGGGGAAATTCACTTATATATTCACCTTTTATCCTGATATTTTGAACTTTATGAATACTGGTGATTTAGAGGAAGGAGGTTATGGTTGACATGCTTGTTTTGACTTGTAACCATAGCCAAAAGGGTGTGTCCAATAATTTCGCCGAAGTCCTCTGTCGGAGAAAGAACAAGGGCGGGTCTTCTTTTTGTCCTCGAAGAGTCTGGAAAGGGGGGGAACGGCACCACGACATCAAATGGTTCACAGGTCACAGTAGGCTTCCTCATTTCAGTGTATAACCTCATATGGAAATCCCAGGATTTCTGTGATAGATTGAAATAAAAACAACTATTTCGGGGAGTAGGCATGCACAAAAACTGGAAGTTTCATCATACAGGCATCGTGGTTAAAGACATGAATAGGGCAATTGATCATTTTAATGCGTTGGGCATTGGCCCCTTTCCACCCTTCCTCGGCGGATCTGAGGGCATGCCCGTTACAGGCAAGACGGTCCGAGGCAAAAAGTCCGACTACGAAATGGATTTGAGACATGCCGAAAACGGGATGGGGGGAAGCGGTTTCGAGTTGATTCAACCCCTTAAGGGCAGATCGATCTACGACGATTTCCTGGAGGAAAAGGGAGAGGGCGTGCACCACCTCGCCTTTCTCGTAGAGGACCTTGATAGGGAAACTGCGAGGATGGAAAAGGAGGGCTTCAGGGTTATCCAGACAGGGGGGAGACCGAAAGGGAAGTGGGCCTATTTCGATACGGACAAGGTGGGCGGCTGCATCGTGGAACTCATTCAGAGAGAACCCTAGCAGCATCAGTGAGAACACCTGTTTAGTGCATTTCCTTCAGGTCGGAATTCCGGGAACACAGCTCTTTGATCGCTGTGAGCGGTTCTGGAGTCTCCTGTTTCGACAGTTATAAGTGGTATGTCCCACCGATGCCGTCTGAAGGAGAGTAAGGCAACAGGCTCGAACATGAGTTCCTGAAAATAGGACAACCCGAATTTAATGACCAAAACACCGATTTCTAAAATTATTGTTAAAGAATTTCAAAAATAAACCGATGTAATACTAAAACTCTGCCAAAATATTACAATAACCTGTAAAGAAACGAAAAAAGCAGAAGAGACCATGAACAATGGAACCGGGAAGGACAGGAAAATAGATTTAGATTTAATCGGAAATTTTAATGGGTATACCGATGCGGAATTTCACGAGTCATTGGTTAAACATATCGGTGAAGGGGATGTATCCATTATCCCTGACGAAGAAATAAAGGCCGAAGCCAAGGGAAAAGGCTCTGCTCTCAGAATATTTTTTACCCATGTATGGGAAAAAGACTAAGTAATTATAAAACATGTAAGGCGCCTGATTTACCATACAAGTAAGAGATCACCCAAATAACTTTGAAGATATTGTTTTTATTTTCTGCTACACCCTCATACGTAAAACCCGAAGGGATTAAATCGACAGCGTCGATATAAGTTGATTACCTTTAGACCGGGAATAGGAATATAATGCCGCCAGCAAGGTAGAAACCAGGGATGATTGTGCAGCAAGATAATTGTTTCGAAAATCATATAAGAATATCCACTGAAGACATGTCGTAGTTCCTGAAAATATCCCAACCGAAAAAAGAGTGATATGAAAGATTTCTGGCTTTGTTTTGTTCCCCTTTTCGTAGCCGTCGACGCATTCGGCGTGATTCCCCTCTTCCTGTCGCTGACGGAAGGTCTGGAGTCGCGACAACTCCGCAAGGTCGTCGTGCAGTCCGTCATAACAGCGGCATCCGTCGCCATAATATTTCTTGTATTCGGCCCCGCACTTCTATCATATCTGGGCATCACCGTTGCCGACTTCATGATTGCAGGGGGTGTTCTTCTCCTGGTAATCTCCCTCAGTGATCTGCTGACGGGAGAAAAAATACAGCGGCAAATCGACGCCGACAGTGTCGGCGCCGTGCCCATCGGCATCCCTTTAATAGCGGGCCCCGCTCTTCTGACCAGTTGCATCCTCCTCGCCAACACCTATGGGAAAATGATCACATCAACGGCCGTCATTGCCAACATCGTTCTGGCCGGGATCATCTTCGCCTTTGCAAAACCCATCAGCAGACTCATGGGGCGGACGGGCACCAAGACCATCTCCAAGGTTGCCAGTTTGCTGCTGGCGGCTATTGCCGTCATGCTGATAAGACGGGGCATATTCGAGGCCATTATCACAGCAGGGAGTTAGACCACTCGCAACCTCTGTACACAAAAGCAGTGAAGGTCCGATGAAGGAGCAGTGAATTACGTGTTGTGTCCCTGGAAATAGTTACAATTGGTATTATTCATAGGAATCGTGCTACACTCTTTCGAACATTGGGAATCAAAAAGGACATAACAGATTCTGCAGATGTCGACTCATGAGGCAATGATATCGAAAATGCACCGACCCCCTCCCCCACACTCCCAGTCAAGTAAATTGTGAGCGCTTTGACCACTGCCTGTAACACACTTTCGCTCTACCCCTTCCGATATGTAATGAACGCCTTTCGATAAAAAATACTCCTCTTGACTTAAGTCAAGAACAGGCGAACTTCCCCTGGCTATAGTCTCCCCAACATTTTTTTTGTGAGAAGCAAACTAACTGTGCCACCAAGGAGGATATTATGTTTTGTTTTCAGTGTGAACAAACGGCAAAGGGTGAAGGCGTGAGCATCAAATCAGACCCCTCTATTGATCCCGATATACTCTCGTTGCGTGAACTTCTTATCTACGGATTGAAAGGATTAGCGGCCTACGCAGACCACGCGGCAATCTTGGGGCAGGAGAGTGACGACGAACTGCATCCAGAAACCGCGCGATTCTTACAATGACAAGCGATACACCAAGATTAAGAATTTTACTGATGGTGTACGTGGTTATCTCTTTCAGGGGCGTTTCACTTCTTGTGTTCTTGATGAGCGCCATCTGGTGGCAGCCGTTCGATACGTTGAATGCAATCCTGTGCGCGCAGGTATTGCGAAGTCCCCATGGGACTACACCTGGTCAAGCGCCGCATTTCATGTGGGAAACAGAGGAAGTGATATGCTTGTCAGAGACAGAACCCTTCTGGGACTTATTGACGATTGGCGGGAATTTCTTGGAAATGCTCAAGATCTGCCTGCAGAGGAGCTGAGACAAGCGACACGAACAGGAAGGCCGGCAGGAGACGCACACTTCACAGAAATAATTGAGCGGTTGACCAATCGCACTCTCCGCAAAAAAAAGCCGGGGAAACATCCAAAGAAACCACGGTGAATTAAGTGTTATGTCCCCCGAAAAGGAAGAGCGGGAGAGGACGCGACGTCTGGGGATGGGCCATATACGACTGGGCAAATTCCGCCTTTGCCACGACGGTCATTGCCGGATTTTTCCCCATTTTCTTCAAACAGTACTGGAGCTTCGGCGCCGATGTCAATACCAGCACGGCCCTCCTCGGCATGGGCAACTCCATAGCCAGTCTCATCGTCGCACTACTGGCACCCGTATTGGGGGCAATCGCCGATCGAGGGTCTCTCAGGAAGAGACTGCTCATCCTCTTCGCCTATCTGGGCGTCCTCATGACGGCCTCGCTCTTCCTGATCGACAAAGGGAACTGGGCCTGGGCCATTGTTATCTACGCCTTGGGAAATATCGGATTCGCCGGCGCCAATGTCTTTTACGACTCCCTCCTCCCCGGTGTGGCAGGAAGGGAAGACATCGATTACGTCTCGGGCCTGGGATTTGGCCTGGGCTATCTCGGCGGTGGACTCCTCTTTCTTCTCAATGTATGGATGACACTTTCACCGGCAACCTTCGGACTCCCCGATGCGGTCTACGCAGTAAGGGTCTCCTTTGTCACCGTGGCGGTATGGTGGGGGCTCTTTACGATCTTTACGATACTGTGAGTCCCGGAAACGAAATCTGCCACGCCGCCCGAGGGATTGGGGAAGATCATAGGCGATGGTTTCCGGCGCGTTGCGGAAACCATCAAAGAGATCCGCCGCATGAAGACCATTCTCCTCTTTCTTCTGGCCTACTGGTGTTATATCGACGGCGTCGATACCATTATCAGGATGGCCGTCGACTACGGCATGTCCATTGGCTTTGATTCCAACGACCTCATCGTCGCCCTCCTGATTGTGCAATTCGTCGGCTTTCCCGCCGCTCTCGTCTTCGGAAAACTGGGGCAACGCTGGGATGCGCGAAAGGCCATCTATCTGGCCATCGTCTGCTATGCCTTTATAACCCTCTGGGGCATTATGATGGAAAGGAAAGAAGAGTTTTATATCCTTGCCGTCATGATCGGTCTCGTCCAGGGGGGAATTCAGGCGCTCAGCCGTTCCTATTATTCGCGGCTTATCCCGAAAAACCGGGCCGCCGAATTCTACGGTTTTTATAATATGCTGGGAAAATTTGCCGCCATCCTAGGGCCGCTCTTTATGGGCGTGACAGGTCTGATTGCCCGGCGTTTATTGATGCCCGATTCACCAACAATCGAAGAGATTGCCCATGTGGGTCAGACAGCGGCACGATGGGGCATAGCCTCTATCTTGATACTCTTTATAGCCGGGGCCTTGATTTTCTCATTCGTCGATGAAGAAAAGGGGAGAAAAGAGGCCGCCCAACTGGAGTAGTGTCACCCATCGCGATCACCATGCATAAAAACTTCTGGCATATTTTGAAATAATCTGTAAATAGAGAAAGCGAGTAAAAAAAGAGGAGACGGCTATGATTTATAACGACGAATTTGAAACTTTACCCAGGGAAGTATTGCAGGTCCTACAGCTAAAGAGACTCAGGCAGGCGGTGCGGCGGGTCTACCACACCGTCGGATTTTACAAGCAGGCATTCGATAATGCCGGTGTGACGCCTGATGATATTAAGACAATTTCGGACATTCAGAAACTCCCCCTCACGACCAAGGAAGATTTGAAGGACAATTATCCCTTCGGTCTCTTTGCAGTTCCCATGAGCAATATCGTGCGGCTCCATGCGTCATCGGGAACGACGGGAAAATCGACGGTTGTGGGCTACACGAAGAGGGATATTGAGACGTGGTCGGAACTGATGGCGCGGTCCTTCGTCGCAGCGGGACTCACTCAGAATGATATTATCCACAACGCCTACGGATACGGCCTCTTCACGGGGGGACTGGGAACCCACTATGGCGCGGAAAAACTGGGCGCCAGTGTGATCCCCATGTCGGGGGGCAACACGAAGAGACAACTCATGATACTCCAGGACTTCGGTCCTACGGCCCTCTGCTGCACCCCCTCTTATGCACTCTATCTCGCCGAAGAGGGTGAAGCGATGGGCATTGACATGCGATCCCTCAAGCTGCGTGTGGGAATTTTCGGCGCCGAACCCTGGAGCGAAGAAATGAGGCAGGAAATCGAAGACCGCTTCAGTATCACGGCCCTCGACATCTACGGCCTCTCCGAGGTCATGGGTCCCGGCGTGGCCATTGAATGCAAGGAGGGACGAAATGGTCTCCATGTCTTCGAAGACCACTTCCTCGTGGAAACGATAAATCCCGAGACGGGAGAAGTCGTGCCGGCCGGCGAAGAGGGCGAACTGGTCTTTACAACGCTGACGAAAGAGGCCTTTCCCCTGATCCGCTATCGTTCGAGGGACATGTCGCGACTGATAAAGGACCCCTGCCCCTGCGGCAGAACGCATCGGAAGATCGAACGCATCAAGGGAAGAAGCGACGATATGCTGATCATCAGAGGCGTCAACGTATTCCCCTCACAGATAGAGGGCGTGCTTGCAGGAATCGAGGGACTGGAACCCCACTACGAACTCATCGCAGACCGTGAAGGGAAAATGGATACCCTCGAGATACGCGTTGAAGTCGGTGAAAATATCTTTTCCGACGAGGTGCGCGGACTGCAGAAGATAGAAAAACGCATCGCAGAGGATGTGAAGGATTATCTCGGCGTCACGGTTAAGGTAACATTGGTAGGAGCAAAAACCTTAAGCCGTTTTGAAGGAAAGGCCCAGCGCGTAATAGATAAGAGAAAAATCTGAGAGGATGAGGCTTACTATGAAAGTAGAACAGATCTCTATATTTTTGGAAAACAAGCCCGGTGGACTGGAACTTGCCACAGGGGTATTGAAAGATGTAGGCATAAATATAAGGGCCCTTGCCCTTGCCGACACCTCCGACTTCGGTATCCTCCGGCTTATCGTAAATGACACGGAGAAGGCCGCACAGGCACTCCAGGATAAGGGATTTACCGTAAAGAAATCAAAGGTCGTTGCCGTAGAGGTCCCCGATCGTCCCGGCGGATTTCACAGCATCATGGAGGCACTCTCGAAGAAAGAAGTCAATGTGGAATACACATACGCCTTTGTCGAGAAAAGCGGTGAAAACGCCATCATTATCTTCAGGTTTGACAAGACCGACGCGGCCATAGATATCCTGCTTGAAAAGGGCTTTACCATACATTCAGGTGAGAGGATATACGGCATGTAACGCCCACGGGGTCAGGTCTTGCGTTTTACCTTTTTGATGAAGAACCTGACCCGGACAGGCAAAACGCAAGACCTGACCCCATTTCTTAGGATTCCAGACCCTTCTGTTGCTGTGTTGCCATGGCATTGGTTAAGCGGTCTA
>CAYMYS010000035.1:0-25393 GCA_964394725.1 uncultured Syntrophaceae bacterium | reverse complement strand
TCTGCAGGTGGCCGAGCATGGAGTCCGTAATCTGTCCGATGAGAAGGCTCTTGACTGACCCGGTAACGGCCATAAATACCAGAACAAAGACGACGCCTATCATGATGAGCGATGCAGTAAGAATGGTTCTTCTGCGGTATCTCATAAGATTTCTTATGGCTATCTTGAGGAGATTATACATGGATATTCCCTCCTGTATCCTTCCTGTCGACGATTATTCCATCCTCCAGCGTATAGATTGTTTCCGCGGCGCCCACTATCTTCTGATCATGTGTTGAAAATATAAACGTGGTTCCCGACTTTTTCTGCATCTCTTTCATCAGGTCGATAATCATATAGGCCGTCTTACTGTCGAGATTGGCCGTCGGCTCATCGGCAAGCACAAGCTCGGGCTCGGTAACCAGGGCCCTGGCAACGGCAACCCTCTGTTTCTGTCCTCCTGAAATTTGATCGGGATACTTGTCTTTCTGCTCCATCATTTCAACGGATTCCAAGAGGCCCAAAACACGCCTCCTCCTCTCTTGAGATGGAACATTCTGCACCATGATGAGAGGATATTCTATATTCTCATACACTGTAAGAACAGGAATAAGGTTAAAATCCTGGAAGATGAATCCCATGTGCCTGCCCCGGAAGGCCGCCCTCTGTTTTCTATCGAGTTTTACTACATCCGTACCGGCTACTGTCAGACTGCCCTGGGTCGGTGTGTCGAGACAACCGATAAGGTTCAAAAGGGTGGTCTTACCGCTTCCAGAAGGACCCACAAAAGAAAGGAATGAGGCCGGTTCAATCTCAAAATTCAGATCGTTCAATGCCCTGACGCTGATCTCTCCCACCTGGTAGTCCTTAAAAATGTTTTCTGCCGCTATTAATCCCATATTAGTCCTCCTTACCACCACTGTTACCCTTGCATATCGGAATATGCCGGGCAACGACAATATGTTTCCCTGAACATAGGGAAAGGTTTATCTTTGGAACAAATCTGTATTTGCCGTACAGTCCAGTCTAAAAAAGAAACTGCCTACGCCTGATGGACTCGTAAAATGTTCTACGTTTCTTAGTAATTCCTTCGCGATAAATATCTTTTCACGTAACATTTACAATCAAGATTATCAAAGAAACAGAAAAGGTGCATCGAAACACACCACATAAAGCATTCTATATTCGCTTCAAGCAGTGTCATCTTCAATGCCCCCATCGTCAATCTTCCCTCTAAAAAAGCATTTGAGCGCAGAGAGGTTCGCCACATTAGAATAGGATTTGAGTAGTTGATTTTACGGATCTTGTGAACTGATGATTCCACCATACTTTTCGGATGTTTTCATACCGATGATGAGTCTAAATTTTACAACACATATATCAGTAATGTCAATATTTATGAACCGGTTGTTAGGAATTTCGAAAATTAGATGGTACTCCCACTTTGTTGTTGACATAAAATGCGCCCTTTCAGGGGAAAGTTACGCCCATTATACTAAAAGTCAAGAAAATAATAACCATGGGATTGGAGGTGGTACTTACTGAAACAATGGATGGAGGATTGCCGTCGCCGCGATAATGAAGAGGAGTCCCACAGCGAGTCGCCGGAGGCGCTTTTTGGGTATTCGATCGCCGATCCAGAGGCCTGCAAAGGTCCCCAGCAGTGCCATGGGCATGAAGAGTAATCCCAAAACTGCCGCATTGAGGGCAACGGGACCGAATTGCGAGACAAGTAAAAATACCTGAAAGGGGATAACGCAAACAATGATGGCGATAATGGACCCCCTCATTTGCCGGTTCGACCACTGATGGGCCATAACCCACAAAACGGCAAAGGGACCTCCCATTGCGTCAATACCGCTGATATAACCGAAGAGGAAGAGGGCGATCACACCCCAGAAGGGATGCACCTTTTCACGCGGCTGGACACTGAAGATATACTGAATAATCAGTATCGACAAGAGGATGGCGCCGGTCATCTGCTTGATCGTAGATCGATCCAGTCCTTGAAGGCTGTGAAGTGTCCAGATGCCAACCTGGAGAGAAATGATGCCGATAATGATAAAGGGGAACAGTTTTTTCCAGACTACGTATTTGCGGTGATGATAAGCAGAAACTGAACTCTGTATAAAGCCGGATGAGCCCATCAGCGCTATAACGCCGGGCACGGGCAAATCAGTAAGGAAGAGGAGGAGGGGAAATGCCCAGAGTCCGTAACCAAAACCAACAGCACTCTGAATAAAGCTGCCGCCGGCCAGTACGAAACCTATGGATATGAGATGGCGGTAATCAAAACCGCCGATAAAAATCTCTTCAAGACCGGACAAATCGCTATACCTTCCGCCATGGATCAGAGATCGTCGGAGACCATAATACTTTTACTGCCCCGCCTAAAGACATAGCGCACGGCCCGCATCAAAGGCCCTCATGTTGAGCGCCACCTGATCTGTCTTGACCCTTTCTCTAATCGCTTCTTTGAAATCTCCACGCTCGAGAGGCAGATCCCCCATACGGGAGAGGGCGCCCAGTATAATCATATTGGCCAGTATGGGATTGCCCAGTCTGCGGGCCTCACCCGTTGCATCGATAAAGGTTGCGTGCGGCGTCAATGACTTCACATGCCTCTTGATATCCCCCAGTGGTGGATAGGCGTCCTCCCCCTTGATCACATTGACGGGATATACAGGGTGCGTATTGCATAGCAAGACGCAATGGGGATTGCCGTATTGAGCGAGTACCCGCAGACCCTCTACGGGTTCCAGCGCGGCGATCAGATCGGCTCCGAAGGCCGGTATCTGGGGGCTCCAACTCGATTGCCGGGAAATCCTGATATGGCTCATAACGGAACCTCCCCGCTGCGAGGCGCCGAATGTCTCCCCCACGGTGACAGAAAATCCTTTAGTGACAAACATACTGCCCAATAATCTGGAGGCCATGACGTTACCCTGCCCCCCCACGCCAGCGATAACGAGACTGTAGGGATCTTTGTTGAAATCCGCCATTTCCATGGATTACTCCGCCTCCCTTCTTTTGATGGCCCCCTGCGGGCAGATATCGGCACAGACACCGCAGCCGACACAGATCAACTCATCGATGGTACTGACACCCTTTTCCTTGTTCCAGACGATACCGGGACATCCGAAGATACGGGTACATATACGGTTGCATCCGCACTTCTCACCCAGACAGAGTTCTTCGTCTATTTCCATATCATAGTTTTTCCTGCCTTTTCGTTGAGGACTGAGGGCGCAGGCCTGCTGCATCATGAGCACTGTGACCCCTTCTCCGTATTCCATTATTTCATTGAGGGCTCGGCGCGTTCCCTCGAGATCAAAGGGATCGACCTTTTCCACACGCGCACCCATGGCGCGGCATATTGCAGCGATATCGAGGGCCGGCATCTCCTCACCCATAGCATTGGCGGCTATCCCCGGATGTGCCTGAAACCCCGTCATCGCCGTTCCACTATTATCGAGGATAACCAGTGTAAAAGAGGATTTCTGATGTACGGCATTGGCCAGAGCGGGCATGGCCGCATGAAAAAATGTTGAATCACCGCAGACGGCAACGACGGGTTGATCCATCCCGAATTGTTTGAGCTTCCCGAAACCACCGGCGATGCCGCTTCCTGATCCCATGGAGTGCACTGTTTTCAGTGTACTGAATCCGCATGGCAACATACCCAGTGTGTAGCAACCGATATCGCCGCAGACGAAGCCCTTTCTGTTATCCATCTCGATGGCGTTATGGATCGACCAGTATGACGCCCGGTGGGGACAGCCGGGGCAAAAGGTCATCGCCCGCTTCGGAACAACTTCATCTATAATACGACGGGCCCTTTCCGCGAAGGCCACGGGTATGGATGGCCGTTTTTGACCTATGATAGAGGATAGTGCCCCGATGACCAAATCGGGGTTCATTTCCCCTATGGAGGGCAGATGACCGGAGCGCTTGCCGTAAAAGGTCTTGATCCCGATCTCGGAAGCCATCTCAGCCGCCAGGACCTTGATATTTTCCTCCAGTGTGGGGAGGACCTCTTCAACGATCATGATCTTGTCGGTCAGGGCGAGGTGCCCCTTGACCATGTTGCGGGGAAGGGACCATGTGGTGGCCAGTTTCAGGATTCCCACCTTTTTATCGAGATTGAGTGCCTTTATTGCCTCCCTGCTGTAGAGATTACAGGCGCTGCTCGTTACGATCAGAAGCTCGGGCCTTTCAGGGCCTTTGTATGTGTTGAAGGGACATGTTTCAAATATTCCGGCGGCCTTACGCAGTTTTTCCTGCTGCGGTCCGTGCTGTGATTCGGCGGCGCTGACAAGCATGCTGATGACGGGACCCTTTTCCTGGTCGAGGAGTGGACCATGAAAGTCAAAGTTTGCATGCGCCTTGCCATCGGGGAGGCTGCCGTATTCTACATTCCCGCTTGCATGAGACATCCTTGTCACACTTCGTATCATAACAATATTGCGGATCTCTTCCGAAAGCTCAAAGGCCCATTTCGTCAGGTCCTTCACCTCCTGAAAATCACCCGGTTCAAGAAGGGGTATCTCCACCATCTTGGCAAAGAGACGGGATTCCCCCTCATTGACGCTGGACAGTGCACCGGGGTCATCGCAGGAAACGAGGACCATGCCACCTCTCGTCCCGGAACTTGCAAGATGGAGGAGAAAATCGGAGGCGACATTGACGCCGTTCTGCTTCATAACGCACATTGATCTGAGGCCGGCGAATGATGCCGCAGCAGCGACCTCGAGGCCTACCTTCTCATTGACGGACCACTCGACATAGAGATTGCGCTCTTTCGCCACACCGGCCAGCAATTCTATGATTTCCGAGGAGGGTGTTCCCGGATAACCTGTCGCAACACTGATTCCCCCTTCCAGGGCACCGCGGACTATCGCCTCGTTTCCCATGAGGAGGTGTGAGCTTCCCGCCTGTCCGTCTATCACATATGACATTATTCGCACCCCTGACTTGCAACCAGTATCTTCTCGAGGATTTCTGTTCTCAGTCTCACTATTGACCTCTTATCTTCATCGATGGTATTTATCATCCCCCCATCGCGTGCCTTTGTAAGAGCCCTTTTTTTCTTACGCCCGGCGGCCCAGGTGAGGTGTGCCAGCGCATCTTCCGGGATTTCATCGACTATCAGATAACCTTCATCGATGGCTTCCTCTATTAGTCTTTGGCCTCTCTCTGTTCGTATGATCAGCGTGTTCATGTCGGGCCGGCCCTCCAGCACCCCTACGGAAATGTCTGAAAATTCGGCAGTCATATCGTAGCAATAGGAACAACTCTCGGGTACCAGTTCTCTGATTTCATCGAGGGGAATCTCCAGTTTCGCACCATTCGTAAGATAAACCTTCATGATCTCCGCCGGAGGAGGGGGGATATCGATCTTTTCTATGGATTCAGTCGTAATTCTCTCTTTCATAAAGTCTTCCAGGGCTCTGAAATCGAGAGACCAGGTACAGAAAAGACCGACGACGAGATGGACGGGATTGGGGTCCTCTTTTTCCTCGATCCCCTTGACCCTCATGAGTGCCATGGCCTGCGCCTGGCATGGCGTGGCAACAACACCGATCCGGCCATATCCATCCCTGATCGCCCGATTCAGGGCGGAAAGGGTGGGTGCCGCCGCATATTTTGATGTGCTGCATCTCAGAACATCTTCCGGTTGCGTTACAAAACAGGGCAGGGGAAGCAGTCCTTCGCTGTCAGTGAGAACTGCGCCGTCGAGGTAGCCCTTTTTCAGGGCATAGTACATGATGGCCGACACTGTTCCGCCCGCCTGGAAGGAGGCGCCGCCCATCTCCCTCCCCGCCTTTGATATATGTATCGAACGGTAGTAACCCAGCGGGTCGGCATTATAGGGGGCTTCGAAATAATGCAGTGACAATTCATCCAGATCTACCTCGATCTTGGGACAGTAGGCAAAACATTTCCCTTCGGAAGAGGTGCAGGGAAAAAGCATGGCCGTTTTCCCCCTGTATGATTTGAAATAGGGACACAGATCGATGCAGGCGCCGCAGCCGATACAGAGATCACTTTCAATAACATCTGAGAGCAGTTCGTAAGGTCCGCCCTTTTTCAACATTACATCTCCTCCCTTTAGATTCATAAAAAAGGAACTGTGAAGAGACTACTATCAAAAATGAGGCTAAAGGGGAACAGTTAAATCGAGATCTCGCCTTCTATTTCTTACCGGTCACACATTATTATGAGATATCGTTTTATATGATACCGCCCTCTGCCGACGGCGCTGTACACCATCGGGCGGACATCCCATAACGGTATGCTCCAGACTGGAAGATTCTCCGGAACGAAGCCTTTCAATGTTGATCTTTTTCACCTTTTCAAGGGCCTCTCCCGTAAGAAGGGTAAATTCCCAGGGCTGCGTGTTCATTCACTAACTCTTTTTCATTTTAAAATATGTAAAATAGACCCTGTTATCCCTATTTTCTACCTGCTCCTGATGACGCCCACTCGTTCACAATAGTCAGCAATGGAACATTGACTGCAAAGGGGTGACAGGGGGCGACAGATTTCCCTCCCGTAGGAAACAAGCCAGGTATTATAGTCAGCCCAGTATTCTTCGGGGAGTTTTTCCCTCAAGGCAAATTCCGTCTCATCCGGCGTTTTTGTCCGAACATACCCCAGACGGTTGGATATGCGGTGAACGTGTGTGTCCACGCAGATTCCCTTACCACCGTACGCCAAGGTAACCACCAGATTTGCAGTTTTCCTCCCCACGCCCTTCAGTGTCAGCAGTTCGTCAATGCTGTCGGGAACGAGGGAATTATACCTGTCGACCAATTTCCCGCAGATATAAAGAATAGTTCGCGCCTTATTTCTGTAAAAGCCTGCCGGATATATGGATTTGATTATATCCGCTTCCGTCACCTGCAGCATCTCACTCGGTGTCGAGGCGAGGGAAAAGAGCCTGTCTGTGGCCGGTCCTGTGACTTCATCCTTCGTCCTGAGGCTGATAATGGTAGCGATGAGAATCCGGAAGGGATCTCTCTTGATGTGAGCCATTTCGGCTACAAGGGGGAGTTGATGAGCCAGCACATACGCTTTGATCAGCTCAAGAACGGGGACAATGACGGCATTGTTCATCGAAAATCTTTCAACTGCATCTGGGGTTCAATCAATCATAGCCTTCATCATTTGCAAGTATATCGAGATGAAGCGTGGCTATGTCTTCCACATCGAGGTTTGGTTTTTCCGTGGTCGTGCGGAAGTCAATTATCTTGATATAGCGGTTGCATTCATTACAGACATCGACACGATACTTCTCTTCACCTTCGATAGTAAAATAGGAGAGGGTCTGGTGTTGATCATTCCCACAGAAGGGGCATTTGATACGGGCAAAGTACCATTCGAAACCGCACTGACTGCAGAAGAGGAACCGTTTCCCCTCTTCCCCTTTCAGTTCGCCTATCTTGGGTTCCTTGCCGCATATAGGACAGTAACCCTCGGACCAGCCCGACTTGTCTATTACCTGACGATACTGTTCCGCAATTATCTCCAGAGAAGGTCGCAGGCTTTCTTCAACGAGAAAGCTCAAAAGATCGAAGACATTCTCTTCATCCGACTCCTCGGAGTCTTTATAGGGCTTGACGACAAAGGAATCACGAACCAGATCGGCATAGAGTATTTCACCCTTTTCAAACCTCTCTTTGATATCCGTCGTTTCTTCGGGATTCCGCTTTTCCGCCCTTTTCAGGAGTACAGTAAAGTATTGTTCCGACTCACCCAGGTCGACGTCTCCCCCGATAAAATCGATAAGCGGCAGACCGCCTTCCAGTTTTTTCTCCACCAGATTACCGTCGACGGTAGCAATAGCCCCTGTAACCTTCTTGCGATACTCCTCACGCAGTATAAGAATTTCCCCCAGTATTTCCAGCAACTCTCCATAGTGGGGACTTGCGTTTTTATATTTTTCAATGGTTATCAATGTTTCTGTCAGCATATTTGCCATTAGTTACCTCATATAGTCATCAATAGTAGAACTATACAACCCTATATATCCTTTTCCTGTGAAATTCAAGATCATCTTTCCAGCAAAAAAAGACCTGTCCGGTTGAGAACAGGTCTTTTTATTATCGCTTTATACTGCCACCCCTACTGAGACAGGTGGTTGCTTCGTGGATTTCATCTATTTGCCATAAACTTCCAGCTGCCCCGACTCTTCCATCTCTTTCAGCCATTTCGGATGCTGCTTCTTGGCCCAGGCCCTGGTTACCCATCCGCTGAATATAGCCGAAGCGGAACCGGGTGAACAGATCGTTCCCAGGTAAAGATGGACAAAGAAAAATGGGAAGATAATAAAAAACCCGAGGGCATGGAGGAAATACATAGTTCTCACCCAGACGACGGGCAGACTCAAGGGGAACCACATGATCAATCCACTGACAGACATCATGAGCCCACACAGTGCCACAGCAATGAAAAATGCCTTTTGTCCGGGATTATATTTTCCCACTTCAGGAACATTATCCACATGCCAGAGATAACCACCTGCAACTTTTATCCACTCCACGTCCTCTGGAAACTTTAAAATACCGGCCTCTTTCCACCACATGAGGATGGCAAAGAGAACCGATACAATAAATATCAGCCCGATAAAGTTATGCACATACTTGAGATACTTTAAACCACCCACAGGGATGGCAAGAAAATTAAAGGAGTGATACATCATCCCCAGTCCGCTGATCATAAGTGCGATACAGGAGAGAGCAAGACCCCAGTGTACTATCCTCTCAAAGGAGTCAGTCACCTTTATCATTCCCTTTCTCATTTTATTCACCCCCTTTTGTATTTACCTGATCTCCATCTTCGTCAGGGGTTTTGGGTCCATGAGTGATATAGTGGAGGAAAGATGCGCCGATCACACCGCCCGCGGCAAGCAGGCTGAGTGGTTTGAGCCAGTCTTTCCAGGCTATAACGCTGAGCGGTACCCTCGGATGTTCAGGCAATCCGGCATAGACACTTGCCTTTTCAGGAAGTATGTAGATCATATGGGTTCCACCGACAAATTTATCGCCGTATACGGAGGCATCCCCTCCAAGGACCTCAACCCTCTCATAGGCCGCCTTCAGCATTTCCTCCTTGTCGCCAAACTGGAGGCCGCCCGTAGGGCAGGCCTTGACACAGGCCGGCTCCATATCATTCTCTATTCGCGAAAGGCACATATCGCACTTGAAAACCTTATCTGTCTTGGCGTCATACTTCGGCACTCCAAAGGGACACACGGCAACACATTCCTTGCACCCTATGCATTTCTCATTATTCACACCGACGGTACCATATTTCGTGTAATAGAGGGCACCGCTGGGGCATACCTTGACGCAGGCGGCATCGGTACAGTGCATGCAGGAGTCTTTTCTGAACAACCACTTTACGCCACCGTTACCATCAGATATCTCCTGATATTTTATGACTGCCCAGGTATTAGGTTGAAGGTCGGGTGGATTCTGATATGATCCACTGTTATGCGTCTGTCCCGCCGGCAACTGGTTCCACTGTTTGCACGCAACCTGACAGGCCCTGCATCCAATACACTTTGAAAGATCACATAGTGTTATTTTTTCAGTCATCTGCTACACCCCCTTCTTTTCAACATTTGCCATGAAGGCCTTACTCTCGGGGATCATGGTATTGGCATCACCAATGAATGGTGTCAAGAGATTGGCAGAATCGCCTGACGTAAAGACCTCGGGCTTTTTGTCGCCTGTGACATATTTTCTCATGGCCGTTGTTACCCATCCGTAATGCCATGGAATTCCCACTTCATGAATCGTCGTTCCACCAACTTCGAAGGGTTTGATCCGACCTGTCACAATTGCGACGGCATCAACTTCCCCTCTGGCCGATTTCACAATGACCTGTTCACCGTTCTTGATTCCCTTTATCTTCGCAAGTTCAACACTCATCTCGACAAACATATCGGGTTGGAGTTCGGCAAGCCAGGCGGTCCATCTCGTCATAACACCCGTCTGCCAGTGCTCCGTCACACGATAGGTGGAACAGACATAGGGAAACTTCGGATTACAGGTGGCTCGTAGATCGATGCCATTTTTATTGATCTCATCCCATCTCGCGATAACAGGATTGATAAACTGTGGTGACATCAAGTTTTCCTCAATGGGGCATTCCAGGGGTTCGTAGTGTTCAGGAAAAGGCCCATCCGCAAGGCCGGGGCCAAAGATACTCCCCACACCGTGAGGTTTCATGATAAAGGGAGGCCTTCCCCCACCGGGGGCGGCAACACCATCGGGAACATCACCCACCCATTTGAAACCATTCCACATGATGACCGGTTTTTCCCGATCCCAAGGCATACCCGTATCAGGATCGACGGATGCGCCATTGTAAATAATCCTTCGGTTGACAGGCCAGCACCATGACCACTCGGAATAGAGACCAATACCGGAGGCATCGCTATTGTTCCGTCTGGCGGCCATGTTCCCCTTTTCCGTATAGGAATTGCAGTAGAGCCAGTTTCCTGATGATGTGGATCCGTCATCCTGGAGATAGGCAAAACTGGGAACCAGAGTACCCTTCTTGTACACCTTTCCCTTTATCTCCGTATCTTTCAGGAAGTACCCGTTTATCTCTTTGGCGATACTATGGGGGTCTAGGTGATGAATCTTGCAGTCTGTTCCCATGGGTCCATAATTCCAGCTTAACTTGGTTATGGCCTCGGCAAGGGGACCACCTTCCTTTGTATAAAGGTCCCTCAACCTGTGAAAGAGTTCATTGATTATCTCTCCATCGGCCATGGCCTCTCCCGGGGGATTGACGGCCTTGTAACGCCACTGCATCCATCGGCCGCTGTTGCTGATACTCCCCTCCTTCTCTATAGAGACGGCACAGGGGAGCATAAAAACCTCCGTCTTTATCTTTGTAGGATCCATGCCGGGTCCTTTCCAGAAGGAACCCGTCTCGTTATCGAAGATATTGACATTGACCATCCAGTCCAGCTTTGAGAGTGCTTCTCTCGTCTTATTGGAACTGGGACCACTGCAGGCGGGATTCTGACCCCATGAAAAGAATCCCTTGAATTTACCTCTGTACATGGCGTCAAAGAGACTCAACCAGGAATAATTTTTCCCGTTATCCAGCTTGGGCAGATATGAATAGGCCTCGTCCAGCGTGGCATTCATGCCATAGTGGGCACGGAGGAGACTGGACATATATTTGGGATAATTTTTCCACCAGTTCAGACTCTTGGGCTCCACAGTAGTTGGTGTGTTGGCCGTATTGTACCCTGCAAGGGTGGCCTGAGATGCCAGAGGAGTCTTCAGATAACCCGGCAGTATGTGGTAGAGGAGACAGTGGTCAGTTGAACCCTGGACGTTGGCCTCTCCCCTCAAGGCATTCACTCCGCCGCCTGCAACACCCATATTACCCAGCAGCAGCTGAATAATGGCCATGGATCGAATATTCTGAACACCCACTGTATGCTGTGTCCACCCCATGGCGTACATAACCGTTCCTGCCTTTCCCGTCTCTCCCGTCTTCGCGTACTCTTTATAGACGGCAAGCAGTTTATCCTTCGGTGTTCCCGTAATCTTGGAAACAGTTTCAACGTCATACCTGGAATAATGTTTCTTCAGAAGCTGGAAGACACAATTTGGATCCTGAAGTGTCATATCCTTCTTTGCAACGCCAACGGCATCGGTCTGGAATGCCCAAGTGGATTTATTATATGTGTGCCCTTCAAGGCCGGAGAAGATACCATCCTTTTCTCCCGGAAGTTTGAATTCAGGATTCACCAAGAAGGCGGCATTGGTATAGTACTTGACATATTTTTCCTGGATAAAATTATTATCCAGGATATACTTGATCATACCACCCAAGAAGGCGATATCCGTACCCGATCTCAGAGCAGCATAGATATCTGCCTTGGAAGATGTCTGTGTAAACCGGGGATCAACGCTTATCATCTTGGCGCCCCGCTCCATCGCCTTGCTGACATATTTAAAGGAAATGGGATGATTAGCGGCGGCATTGCTTCCCATAATCAAAATACAATCACTGTTTTGTATATCGATCCAGTGATTGGTCATCGCACCGCGTCCGAACGACTCTGCCAGAGCCGCAACAGTTGCGGAGTGTCAGATACGGGCCTGGTGTTCAATGTAAACCAAGCCTAACCCCCTCAGAAATTTTTGGTAGATGAAGCACTCCTCATTGTCCATGGCAGCACTTCCGACTGAGGCTATCTCCTCAGTCCGGTTAACTATTTGTCCCTTTCCGTTGGTTTTTGTGAAGCTTTTGTCCCTGCTGTCCTTGATATTTCTGGCCATCTTATCAAGGGCCCATTCCCAGGATACCGCCTTCCACTCCGACGAATAGGGCGCCCGGTACAGTGGCTTGTCAAGCCGGTTATCATTAACCGACAGCTGATAGATAGATCCTCCTTTACTGCACAATGATCCCCTGTTAATGGGATGATCGGGATCACCCTCGGTATTTATAACCTTACCATTTCTCGTGGAGACTATAATGCCGCATCCGACGGCGCAGTAAGGACAAATCGTTGTGGTTTCTTTTGCATATTTTATCTTTAATGGCTTTGCATATGAAGATACGGCATTTAGATTAATACCAATTCCGCTTGCCATTAACGCTGCACTGGAGATCTTCAAGAAACCTCGTCTGCTAACATCCATAACGAACTGCTCCTTTCTTAGTATTATGCTGACGATCTCGTAAAAACCGTTCCGAACAAACGGGGGCATGCGTAACAAGATAAAAGCATTGACTGACCTGCAAAAGCGAAGGGCGGGCGGCAGAGATGCGTATTACTGTCTACATACAAATAATACCGTCATTCCAAAAACGTCTTTAACGTCGGAAAATCAATTCTTACGAGTGCAACACCTTTTTAATAATAAATTGAATCTGAATCTAAAAGCTGAATCTAAAAGCTGAATCTAAAAGCTGAATCTAAAAGCTGAATCTAAAAGCTGAATCTAAAAAAATCACTGAATATAATGACTAAAATGTATACAATTAATAACATTTCGTGTCAAGCATTATTTTAATTTATTTTATTAAATGCATGTTATTATGTAATAGGTTCGCAGCTAAGCTTGACCTCTTTTATCTGTTGCGATAAATAAGGCTATTTCAGGAGATAGTATGATAAAAAAAGGTGCCATCTCCCACCGGCTTTTCAAACAATCGGCCAAAAGGGGAAAGAAATTACATATTGAAGACAAAGGAGAGAAAATGATTCCAATCGTATCAATCATAGGAAAATCCAACAGCGGGAAAACGACATTGCTTGAGGGTTTGATCCGCGAAACAACACAGAGGGGGTACCGCGTAGCAACGATAAAACACAACCGTCACGGCTTTGAGATTGATCATGAAGGGAAGGACAGCTGGAAACACAGACGGGCGGGGGCCTATATGACTGTTATAGCTTCTCCGAAGCAGGTCGCCCTCATAGAAAGCACACAAAAAGATTATACCATTGCCGAATTGAGAGAGAGGTATATCCGTGAAGTGGATATTATACTCATCGAGGGATACAAACAGAACCCCTATCCGAAGATCGAGGTCTACAGAAAAGAGATCAGCGGCCAACCCCTCGCCACCAGTGAAGACAACCTCATAGCCATGGTAACCGATGACCCAGTTACAGTGGATGTCGCCAGGTTTCACAAGGAAGACATCGTTGAAATCACGGATTTGATAGTCGATCTTTTTCTGGATCAACGGTGATGGACTCGTAAAAAATCTGAATCTCCTTGCGCAAAGAGGAAGATTTTAATAATAAGAATTTATGAACGACTTTGATTACTGGAAGATTGGCAAGTGGGTTCTTATAGTCCTCCTGGCCGGTTTTATCGGACAGTTTGGGAAGAGTCTTGCCAAATACTTTATGGCAAAGGGGAAAGAGTTACGACAAGAATCGGCATCGAATAAAGCAGAACAATCGGTGGTTGAGATATCGGACGACGGACCGCCAGAGACCCCACCGGCAATTCCCGGAAATCAATCATCCCCTGATTTGACCGGCGAAACGGCCAAAGCACAGAAGAAGGCCCTCAAGACCCTGACCAAGGAGAAAAAGAAAGAGGCCAAGCGCCTGACAAAAGAGGGAGAATAGGATCCTCTCACTGTCTTAAACGATCAGAGGCCCTGCTGTTACGCCCCTATCCAAACGGCACCAAAGACACCTGCGGAATCGCCGAGTCTGTTCTTGAGAATCGGCGTCTCTATTCGCTCGTGGAAGGCTTAATCGCGCACTCGTTCCACTCCACATGTATAGAGTTCCTCTATATTGGAAAGCCCCCCCTCCGATTACTACGGCATCGGGATCGAGAATCGAAATAAGCCCCCCGAGAGATCTCCCAAAATCATCGAGAAACTGTTCAAAGGCATGGACGAAACAGTTGGCGTCGTTGTCCATCGCCACGGGCCTGCCCAATTTGTTCTCCAGATCGGACTTGAAGGGACGGTCGGTGAGACAGGTAAGGTTGGCGTTCTGGACCAGACCGGTACGATTATTCACGGTCCCCGGTATGCCAACGCCCACGGTAAAAGGGCCGGAATCGGAAATATAATCCGCCGTTTCATGGACCAGCGCTACGACGGAAGCGAGGACAGCCGCGTATTGTCCACTTGTCTTTCCCGGTGTGGAAATTCTTTTGCGATAGAGTTCTTCTCCCCGGGGACTGAAGAGAATCAACTCCGTCTTCGTGCCACCCAGATCTATTCCGATTTGATGGGGCTTGATCATAATCTACCTATACCGAGGGAAAGATCATCCCCTTCCTCTTCTTGGAAAAACGCAACAAGCACAAACATGCCAACATCGACATAGCAACATGACATGTTATCAGAACATTTTTTCCGGGGATCTTCGCTCCGGCACATATTCATGGGGTATAGCACCGTCATTCCACTCCTTCGATACATAGAGATTACAGTAACAGCTTCCATACTCCTCCACATCGGGAGCCCGGTATATGCAGGGGCATATGATATCGGAATCCTTCTCCCGGTCTCCCGAAGCCAGCCTGCAGGGGCAAGCCATGTACCCATAACGTCCTTTATTCAAGATGAGCGCATCGATAAGTTCAAAAACACGCTCCAAGTCGTTGCTGAAATAATATCCCTTCGCCTCTTGAATCTTCTTCAGCATCTCATACAGCTTTTCTCTCTCACTCATAACCCAAGGGCCTCCTCTATATCTTTTTCTTTAAAACCGCACACTACCCTATCGCCGATAACAGCCGTCGGAAAAGAACACCGTGGATTGATTTTTTTTAATTCTTCGATTGCTTCACTACGCTCAGAAGATTCCAGAAGATCAACATCAGTACAGTGATAAGAAATGTCATGCTGATCAAGAAATTTCTTCAAGGCCCTGCAATGACTGCATGTGCTCAGTGTAAAAATCTTAATAGTCATGGTCATAGATACTCTCCTTTTTTTACACGATAGGTGATCACAGGGCTTCTTGCCTATATGAGCCCCAACACTGTCCGTGCTCCTTTCGCCGTGGCAACCTGTCGCCCCAGTCTTAAGGTACAGGAACTTGTCACGTGGCAACGCTTTGTCTTTATTCTATATTTTACGTTAATATCGCTTACAAAGGCAATTTTTTTTCTCACCGATGCAATATATGCCATAACAAATCTGAAGAATGGATACCTCCGTTAATTGAAATAACGCTGCAGCAACCCTTACCCCCCCCTCTCCCATCAAAGGAGAGGGGGGTACGAATGCATCAACGATGAGCCAGCCATGGCTATCAGAATGATAAATTCCAATAAATACCGCCTCTTATGACGATTGCAGAAAAGAGTGAGTCAGCAGAGATTTACAATATTGTCTGCAAAGACCCTTCAAGCGTATCGACAACAACGTCAATTTCTTCTTCCGTAATGATAAAGGGTGGTGCTATCATCAATGCATCACCATCGATCCCTGCGAGACCGGTTGCACGATAGAGAATAACGCCATTTTCGAAGATGTTGTCCCATAACCGCTCTGCAATTTTTTCTGCGCGAGGGAAGGGGATTAATGTATCCTTATCCTTGACGATTTCTATTCCCCACATGCAACCGATTCCCCTGATATCTCCGACATGTTTGTGATGTGCAAGCCGTTCTTTCAATTTGTTATGGATCAGTCGTCCCACATTGTCCGCTCTTTCAATTAAATGTTCTCGCTCAATAATATGCAACACTTCCACGCTTGCAGCCGCAGCAACATTGTGATGTGTATAGGTACCTCCATGGGCAAATTGACCGCTTCCGCGAACTATTGCCTCAAAATGTTTTGACTGCACTCCCACGGCAGACAGCGCGGCAGCCCCTCCGGCAAGGCCTTTCCCCAATATCATAATATCCGGTGATACATTAAAATGTTCGGCCGCGAACCAGCGACCTGTTCTTCCCAGACCACACATAACCTCATCTAAAATGAGCAAAACATTATAATGATCGCAGATATCCCTTATAATTCCGAAATAGTCTTCAGGAGGAGGACAGGCTGCTAGCGATGCACCACTAACAGTTTCTGCAAGAAAGGCGGAAATCGTTTCGTGACCAGCTTTTTGAATGACTTCATCAAGGGCATGCGCACATCGTAATCCGCACGTTGGATACTTTAATCCGTATGAACATCTCAGGCAGTACGGCGCCGGTATATGTATCGCATCTTTAAACATTGGTGAGTATGGAGTTCGAAAAGGAGTTCGACCTGTTGCGGCCAGTGCCCCCATTGTCAAGCCGTGGTATGAATTCCATCGTGAAATCAGACGATATTTCTGCGGTCTATCGTGTTCCAGTTGAATAGTCCGTGCCAATTTGATAGCAGTTTCAACCGCCTCGGCACCACCTGATAAAAAATAGAACCGATCAATACCTTTGGGAGTATATTGTGCCAGCTTTCCTGCTAATTCCTCCACCACTGATGTCTGAAACATCGTTCCATGTACGTAATCACATTGTAGCACTTGCTTCCGAACGGCATCCGCAATCTCTCGACGACCATGTCCAACATTAACCAAAACAGGCCCACCACTTGCATCTAAATAGCGCTTACCATTTGATCCATATATATACATGCCTTCGGCTTTTTCAGCTTGAGGAAGTGTACCGTTTAACTTCCTTGGGAAAACATTGCTCGGTGTGGATAGCATCTCTGAGCAGCTCATCTTAAGCCTCCTGAATTTTCCATTTCGTCAGTGAATTTACTTCCTTTCAACGATCATGCAGATACCCTGTCCACCGCCGCCACAGATTGTTTCCAACCCATACTGGACGTCTCGTCGCTTCATCTCGTTGAGTAGCGTTGTTAACCGCATCGTTCCCGTTGCTCCGATTGGGTGCCCCAGGGATATACCGGATCCGTTGATATTTACTTTGTTATCCATAGCATCATCTGCAATTCCCGAGAGCTTCGCATCGGCTAAGGTTTGTGCAGCAAAAGCCTCCTGAATTTCGATAAGATCAATGTCGTCAATCGTAACCCCTGCCTTCTGCAAAGCCTTTTTAACGGACATTGGTACAGCGGGATAGGTAAGCGTTGGGTCAGTCGCAGCAATTGCGCAGGATTTAAAGTATGCCAGTGGTTTAACCCCGAGGTCTTTCGCCTTTTTCTCCGTCATTAAAACAACGGCGGCGGCCCCATCATTTTCAGAAGAAGAATTGCCTGCAGTACAGACGCCATCCTGATAAACGGGACGTAGTTTTGCTAGCCTTTCAATGTTTGTATCACGGCGAGGACTTTCATCGACATCAAAGAGTACAGGGTCTCCCCTCCTCTGAGGTACCGGTACGGGCACGATCTCTTCATCAAATTTATTCATATCTTGAGCGCTGATAGCTCGCTCGTGGCTCCTTGCCGCCCACCGATCGCATTCTTCGCGAGTTATATGCTCTTTTCTCGCCGCAGTCTCTGCCCACGAAATCATAGAGCCCAGCTCACCATATCGATTAATAGGCTGAGACATGACGCGGGCGCGCTGAATCCTGTCGTAGATAGGTATTCCCCACATTGAGAGGGCACCATGTCCCTTTGGCATGAAACCGTGTTTCTCATGCATCTTTCCACCAAGCCCCCACTTGAAATCACCAGGGATATATAGTTCCGCTTGACTCATACTGTCCATACCGCCGGCAACAACGATACTCGCATTGCCTGTTTGGATTTTCATAACACCAAAAAATATCGAATCGAGCCCTGAACAGCATCGCCTATCAAGCACGACGGCAGGAATGGAATCAGGCCAATCTGCGTCCAAAAGGGCCATACGGGCGCCATTTGCACATTCACCATTCTGATATGCTGTACCCATAATTACGTCATCAACGTCACCGGGATTAATTTTGGCACGTGTTACCACTTCATTCAGAATTGCACTGCCAAGCCTGTAGACAGGGATATCTCTCAAACTGCCACCATAACTTCCTATTGGAGTACGTACTGCGCTTACCATAACAACCTTTTCCATATTACACCCGCTTTCTACTTGTGATGTGCAGTTTACAGCTTCTTTCCCTGAGATAAACTGCGTTGACCAATCTTTTTATAGAACCCTTTCTTTTGCCTAAGTTATCAGGTACCTTAGTAAAATTGCTCCTTATCATTTTCAATACTTTAAAAGATCGCCCTTTACTTCGAGTAAATTCTATCAGGATCCAACTCTTCTCGAATCAGTCTCAATTCCTCAGCAGTTGGAGGATCAGAGTCCTGAATGTTTCTTGCCACTTTGATCGGCCAACTTATCTTGTCTCGAACTTCTTCGACACTCACTCCTGGTCGGAGAAAATTGAGAACCATCTCGTTTGATTCCGGGTCAAATCCAAAAATTGCCATATCAGTGACAACCAGTTGTGGTCCTGACCCCGGTATACCCAATTCAGCACGTTCACCTTTCCTACCGCTCAGATAACCGGGACTTGTACAAAAATCCAATTTTTCTACAAAAGTTCTTTTTGTCAATCGTGCTATCATAAATATCTTCTGCGCATGAATAGCGATCTCACAGGCACCGCCGCTTCCGGGTAAACGCACCTTAGGTTTATTGTAGTCACCAATTACTGTAGTATTGAGATTGCCAAATCGGTCAATTTGAGCAGCACCTAAAAAGGCTACTTCTATTCTTCCAGCTTGCAGGTAAAGGGAAAAAAGATCAGCACTGGAACATACAGATTTAGCTCCACTCACCAGGGTTGGATCGCCGATCGAAAGCGGCAATCGTTCTGGGCGGGCCCCAAAGACTCCAGACTCATAAACCAATTCAAGCTCTGGAGAAACAGTTCGTTTAGCTAAATTACAAGCGATATTGGGCAACCCCACTCCTACAAACACAATCCGTTCACCTGCTAATGCCCGTGAAGATGATGCGATCATGAATTCGGAAGGTGTATAATCAGTCATTGTTCACCTCTCCTGATGCATAAAGTCCATAATTCAATGGTTGCGATAGGTTCTCTCCCGGAGCCAAACGCTCCCATATGGATGGTTCCCTTTTTTCTATTTTGTTTAAATAGTCCCCCCAATCTTCGATCCCATAAATCCATTCGTCCAGCCACTCCTTGACTTTCTCCTGATCCCTGGAAATGCGATCCCATTCCAAATAAAATTGGTTATCACGGTCGTAGTACCCCTGAACATAGGAAGGATGCGCACCATGGGGTTGCAGAACCACGGCATCAACAATCAATTGGGGAATAACTGTGAGATTTGGATCACTGCGAATCACTGCCTCATCGACAATCTCTTCAACAACGACAATAACATGCTTGGCCGCAAAGGCGGCTTCCTTTTGAACACCAAGAAATCCCCACAATTGTGTATTCCCATTACTGTCCGCCCGCTGGGCATGAATGATGGTCACATCGGGATTGAGCGGGGGGACTACCGAAATGCGGTCTTTCCCATAGGGATTTTGTACGAATCTGATTTTGGGATTCACCCGGGGCAAATCGGATCCCAGATAGCTATGCAGAGGGTAAAAGGGTAATCCCGAAGAACCGGCGACATATCGGCAGATCATACCATAATGGGAATACTCCTCGATCTCCAGAGGGCAGGGTTGAGCTTTTTCCACTGCGCGACGAATACAATGAAGCGGTCCTACACCGGGATTACCGGCATAACTGAAGACCAGTTTTTTGGCGCAACCCGCCGCTATCATTTGATCATACACAAGATCGGGAGTCATGCGGCAGAGAGTCAAGTCACAACGGCCTTGACGAATGATTTCATGCGCGGCTGCAGAGCATATGAAGGCGGTAAAACCTTCTATTGCTATGGTGTCACCATCATGAACGTTCTTCGAGATTGCCTCCTTCATGCTGACAATTTTCATATTATTTCACCTCTTTGTGCATAAAATGTCTCATATGCCTATAGACAAGAAACTATGGTACAATCTCTCTGCAAAACCCATTTCAGATATGGAAAAGATTGAAATACACTTGCATAAACCGATCGTATCAAAGATCTTACGACGTGATTTCCATGCCTTTTAAAGATTGGCTGATTGTTTTCGCCACATCGCGAAGCCTGGGAATCAGTGTGGCTTCCAAGTCTTTCAATGCGTAGCGTTTTGTCGGAACAGCAATATTTATGGCGGCCAGCGCATATTTGTCGTTGCAAAACAAAGGGACGGCTACCGATCTTAAACCGAGAGAGAACTCTTCATCACTGATTGCATATCCACATTCTCGGATTTGCTTTATTTCTTTCAGAAGATCAGCCTTGCGAGTAATGGTTCGATGTGTAAAGGCGTTCAGTTCCAGGTGGGCAATAAGATCTTGTGTCTTTTCTTCCGATCCAAAGGTCAGCAGAACCTTTCCCATGGAAGTGCAGTGAATGGGGAGCTTTGAGCCAATCATAAGATCATAGGGAAGTATTTTTTCAGTTTTTGCGCGTATCAGGTATATAATTTCACTGCCATTAAGCATGGATAGATTGATAGTTTCGTTGATTTCTTTTGAGAGTTCTTTAATATAGTACCGAGCTATTTTTATCCATCCTAAGGAACGGATTGATGCATAACCAAGGGAGAGAACATGTGGCGTGAGATGATACCGTAGTTGAGCATCACGTTGAATATATCCAAGTTTAGATAAGGTGTAACAAAAACGGGTTGCAGTAGTTTTGTTTGTACCAATTGCTTTGGCTATCTCCGATAGAGTTAGTGGGGTCGGAGATTTCCCGAATGCTTCGAGAACTTTTAATCCTCTTGCTAGAGAGGAAACAAAGTAGTGAGATTGTTTTGCAACTTCAGTCATGCCACAGTCCAATTGTTACGTATTGCGTAACTTAATTACATATAGTGTAACTTCGGATATCATCCCATTTTAGAGATGTCAAGATTTATTTTTATTATTTGGACTATTTTCAGTTAATCTGTGAAGTCTTCCCAATGTGATAGGTGTCCACATAATTTGAGACCGGAGCAACAGGACTTACCTGCGTGCAGTGAATAACAAGAAAGAATAAGATGTTTGATAAAGGATTTAACAGGGAAATCATCAGTTCAGTTTTGGTGGGATGGTGTCAGGTTTCAGCGGTAGAGCGGGATGTAGATATCCCTCCGCATATTACACAGATGACAACGAGAATACCGAAGAAACGATGGTAATACATTTCATGGTAATGGGCACATGAATCGAGAATAAGAGGGCGTCCCTCCTTCCTCCTACAAGCCTGTGATAACGGCTCTCATGAAGGCAGGCAGATCATCGGGTATCAATTCTTTGATATTGGCAATCCTCTTTTCATCGGAGGGATGGGTGCTCATAAATTCAGGCGGCTTCTTTCCCCCCTGTTTTTGTGACATTCTCTCCCAGAATTTCACTCCCTATATCTCTCCCGGTAACAAGGATAAACAGCAACGTTGTTCTATAGACAACTTCACCGGGATACAAGGGAAATGTACACACCGGCATAGGTGGGTCCTGGCTGTTCTGTCATCCAGTACACTGGTTTCTGGAGGCCTTGCAACAGAAGAGGCACAGGAGGGGCTACCGAGGGACCCTTTTGTGCCCCTTTGAAACATTGATAACTATTTCTCTCTTTCCCTTTCCTCTTCAGGGGCTATGGCTTCACTGCCAGTGATCGTCTCGTCGGCAGGAGTTCCTTCATCTGAAACCTCAACGACGACGTCCGCCCTTTCCTGAGGCGACTCCATAATCGCCTGTACCCCCCGGATCTCATCGATCCACAGGGGGTGACGCTTCTCTGCGTAGTCCAGTCTGACGGAAGCGATAAAGGCAAGGATAAAGAGGACGGCGAATATGTTGTGCAGCCATGTCGCCCAGGATACCCAGGCAAAGGCCATCTGGGGATCGTAGATGTTCTTATAGGTCTTGACGATGCTCGATATGATGAGCAGGGCAATGATAGCAGCCATCCCCACATAGGCGATCCGTTGTTCAGGCAGAAACTTATGGAAGGGGGGCTCTTCGCCCTTTCCAAAAAAGGTCTTGATGACATCTATGGATTCCTTCACGTCTCCCTTTTTAGGGAGCATCGCGTTGTGGCGTAGCATGCCGTGATAGACGACATGAAAGAGCGACACGGCGATAAAGACGATTGACGCAATATAGTGAATCTTGAGGGTAAGCATAAAATCACCGGACCATGCCATGCCCGAGATATCGGTTATATAGTAACGCCTCGGCAGGGGCATCTGAAAGAGACCGGAAAGGATCAACACAATTCCCGAAATCGCCAGGAGCCATTGTTCCAGAAGCTCAACCACGCCGTGGCGAACTACGACGCCTTTTTCTTCAATAATTCGATCAGTCATTTTTCTCGGCCCACTTCCTCTTTGATATAACAGACCACACTCCGGCAATCCCGGCGGCAATACCGATGACAGGGGAAAAAACAAGCGATTTTTCCAGTGTACTCATTGCCGCCATAGCTCGTTTCACCGGACCCAGACTGGGTTTTCCCGGCCCCTTATCAATAGCCTTATTCAGTATATCGAAGGGAACGGGAGAGACATAGAAGGTTCCCGTGCCGCCGTTTTCCTTCATCCCGTAGATAAATCCATTCATCTCGGCGGCTCGTTTTTCGGCCATCTTCTTAATATCATTATAGGGCCCTATGGCCATGGCATCCTGCGGGCAAGCATCGATACAGGCAGGCTCTTTCCCCTCATGGAGCAGATCATTACAGAGATCACATTTATACATGACCCCGTTCCCCGCCAGTTCGGGCATTAGCTTGAGATATAGCCCCACACCCGACTGCCGCTGCGGAATGTTCCAGGGACAGACGGTGCGGCACTTTGCCCCCCCGACGCAGAGATTATCGTTTATAACGACGGCGCCGTTTTCATATTTGTGGTTTGCCGCAAAGGGACATATCGTAGCACAGGCGGGATTGTCGCAGTGCATGCATCGCCGGGGAATGAAAACACTTTTCCTCTCTCCTTCGTACTCCACATCGGCCTGTTGCACATAGATAAAGTTGTAGGGTGTCAGGCGATTGGTGACATCCTTCTTTTTTGACCAGTCTTCCGTTTTCCCGCGGGGAAAGAGCTTCGGCAATGGTGAAACCGGTTCGGGAATGATCCCCAGATTTTTATCCCTGCAGGAGGCAACACAGCACGGCTGATCGAAATTGGTACAGCCGTCGCATCGATCCAGGTCTATCATAGTGGCAAGACCCCTGGCGCCCTCTGCGTGAACAGTCCTCGGTATGCCCAAACCTGAAACCATGAGCACTCCCGCCGATGCCTTCATGAAAGACCGTCTCGTTACAGAACCTTCTTTATTAGCGTTCATGATACGTTCTCCATCTCTCAACCGTATAATTACGATTAATTATATGTGGATACAATAACTTCATTACCTATAACCTAGCCATAAATATCGGGAACGTCAAAACATTTCTTGCCAGCGCAGTCGCATATCTCTTTGTTTCATAGACCACCAGGACACGTGAAAATCCGCTCTGTCACAAACCTGTTGCGCCGCTATTATATCAAATGTTATAGGCACCCTGTAAAGTAAAAAATAGAAGGAGTTATTAGTGATAGGCACGCTCGTAAACAGCGGAACGATTCTGGCAGGAAGTTTAATCGGTGTATCACTGGGTAAACGGCTTCCCGAAAATATCAAACGGATAATGATGCAGGCCCTGGGTCTCTCCGTCATTGTCGTCGGTTTGCAGATGGCCCTTTCAGGCACGGTACTGATCGCCATGATCGGCTGTGTCCTGGCCGGAGCTATTATGGGAGAGGCAATCGATATCGAAAAAGGGGTGGCACGAATGGGGGAATGGCTCAAGGCCAGATTCCGTTCAAATTCATCCACCTTCGTCGAGGGCTTTGTCACTGCATCGGTCCTCTACCTTACGGGCGCCATGGTTATCATCGGATCGATCCGAGACGGCACCGTGGGTGATCCCAGCGTACTTTACGTCAAGTCCCTCCTCGACGGTGTTGCCTCCATCGCATTCGCATCATCTCTCGGTATCGGCGTCGCCTTTTCGGCGCTTGCCGTTTTTGTGGTGCAAGGGACCATAACCCTTCTGGCGGGTAAACTGCTCTTTTTGCAGGACCCCAACGTGCTGAATGCCATAACCTCATCGGGGGGCATCCTCATCCTGGGAATCGGTGTCAACATACTGGATGTGACGAAGATCAGAATAGGGAATTTCGTCCCCGCCGTATTCCTCGCGATTATCTGGGCGTTGATATATTATTAGCAGATCCAGATTCGATACCGATGTCGTATCAATCTAGTAATGTCATTTCGACCTTGGTTTTTCAACAAGTCGTCCCGATACAAATCGATGGAGTATACTGGATATAAGATTCTGATAAGGCATACCATCTTCAAGAGCCCGTGCTTGAAGCTCATCAAGGATCCTGGATGAAATTCGAATGTTGACTCGTTTGTCCTTTTTTAAGGTCTGATGTGCATATTCCTTATGCTTTTGAATTTCCTGATTAAGATTATCAGCGGACTGCCACTCTCCCCGCTCATAACTATCAAGAATGCCTTTTTCTTCCTTATCGAGTTTTATTTTGGTCATTTCACTCTCCCAAATAGTCACGAGTTTCGTTACGACTCGGAATTATTGTTTTTAAAAATTTACACTCTTTATCTTCGACACATGGAACCAGATAGACATAATCCTCTATTTTCACAACAAGCATCTGCTGGTTCGGATATTTAGATTGATTGGGATGCTCAAGTATGTCGAGAAGATTACCTCTCTCAATATGCAGAACAATTTGCTCAAAACTGATACCTCGTTCTGCTTTGAGTCTTTCGTTTTTGTCGTGATTCCATTTGTAATATATCATAGGACACCGGATGGCACAATGTGTGCTTATTGTCAATCAATAGCCCTCTGTGCCAATGTAAGTGAGACACTTCCCCCCTTGGAGTTTAGAGTATAT
>CAYMYS010000034.1:0-25987 GCA_964394725.1 uncultured Syntrophaceae bacterium | reverse complement strand
CACTACCCTGAATCGGCGGGGAAAGGTGGTCGGGGGCGCGGCTTGCCCCTGTTGCCTTCGATCGAGGTCATGTGTGCCGTGTCTTCACCACAGACGAAGGCTCCGGCACCCTGATAGATCTCAAGATCTAAATCAAATCCTGTATCGAGTATGTTCGTTCCCAGGAGCCCGTATTCTTTTGCTTGAGATATGGCGATGTCCAGTCTTCGCAGTGCTAATGGATATTCTGCCCGGCAGTAGATGTATCCCTTGTGGGCGCCTATCGCCTTGGCTGCGATTATCATTCCCTCGAGTACCGCGTGGGGGTCAGCCTCGAGTACGCTTCTGTCCATAAATGCCCCGGGGTCACCTTCATCGGCGTTACAGAGGACGTACTTGATGTCTCCCTTCGACTGGGCGGCAAATTTCCATTTGAGACCTGTGGGAAATCCCGCACCGCCCCGGCCACGAAGACCGGAATCGAGTATCTCCTGCACGATATCTTCAGGGCGCATCTCCGTCAGGGCTTTGGCCATTCCGGCATATCCGTCACGTGCGATATATTCGTCTATTCTTTCGGGATCTATAAGCCCTTTATTTTTAAGTACTCTCAGTTCCTGATGGGCAAAGAAGGGGATGTCCTTCATTTCGGGAATGGACTCTTTCGTGGAAGGCTCTTTGTAGAGGAGTCTTTCCAGAGGTCTTCCCTTGAGAAAATGCTCTTCAACAAGTTCAGGCACATCATCGGGTTGAACCAGCATATAGATGATTCCATCAGGGTATACCACCATAATGGGTCCCATGGCACAGAAACCATTGCATCCCGTTTCCACAATCTTGATTTCATCAGAAAGGCCCTGCTTGTTAATTTCTGCGGTAAGGGCCAGTTTTACCTTTCCGCTCCCTGTTGCATGACAGCCGGTACCCCCGCAGATCAATATGTGAGACCGAAAAACCTTCATCGGATGGCAACCTCCTCGTATGTGTGTGTTGATTTCATTATCCTGCTAACTACTCTGCTCTTTACCTTTAGCGAGAACGAAGGGGGTTTGAATCTCGCCTTCCAGGACATGCCTTCTGAAGACCTGCCTCATCTTGTTGGAAGTCATATATTCATAAACAATAGCCTCTTGCTCAAGAATTTCGACGGTAACCTCCGGTTCTCTGCTGCAAAGCCCCATGCAGCCTGATGTTGTCACGATAACATCTGAAACGCCTGCTTCTTCGATTTCTGTGATCAGTGTGTTCATTACCACTCTTGCGCCGGCCGCAATGCCGCATGTTCCCATGTGCACTGTTACTTTGACCCTGCGATCGCCTTCCCTCAAGGAATTTTCTGCCTGAACTCGTTCCTTAATCTTTTTTAGATCTTCTATCCTTAATTTGCCCATATCAGTTCACCTTTTTGGTTAATTGTACTGTTCTAATATGTCTTTAAGCTTATTCGGTTTCACCCTTCCGTGGACATCGTCGTCGACGACTACAACGGGTCCCAATCCACATGCCCCGAGACACCTCACTGTTTCATAGGTAAACATCCTGTCCGGTGTCGTCTCTCCCTCTTTGATACCAAACAATTTTTCCACCTTTTCCGCTATCTTTTTGCCGCCTCGAACATAGCATGCCGTCCCCAGGCATACCCTGACTACGTGCTTGCCTCGCGGGTGCATGGTAAAGAAAGAATAAAATGTGATCACGCCATATATGTGGCTGAGGGGGATATTCAATACTCTTCCCACTCTCTTTTGAACAGGGGTGGGAAGAAAACCCAGTAACTCCTGAGCCTCCTCTAAAAGGGGTATCAAGCCGCCTGGCCTGCCTTTGTGTTTTTCGATGATTGCATCCAGTGTTGCGATCTGTTCCGGTGTAAATTCCTCTAAAAGATCATTGTATTCCAAATCCATTCACTCATTCCTCCCTATAGAAGAGTCTTTAAAAAAAAGAGATTACTGATCAACTGAAATCTCTTTCAATCCTTCCTCGATAAATGTCTTTATAAACCCCAATACTCGATAGTTGTTCAGGGGAACATCTTCCAGTTCCTCTCTCATCTCTCTCGTATCCAGGGTAAATGCCTTGCCATCCTTCCTGTGGGTGTACAGAAAATCTATATCTGAGTTCCCCGCTATAAGGGCAATTATGGTTTCCGACATGCTGCCCAGGGGTTGGCGATCTATATGGCTGCGCATGAACTGAGCCAGCACATGTGTGCCTTTCCCCATTTCTGTTTTTACTGATAGATTTCCATCAGCAGTCTTGGCGGCATGTTCAAACAGTGGAAGTCCCAATCCCACGTTACGAACCGTTCTGGTAGTAAAAAAAGGGTCAAGAACCTTGCCTGCCATAGCCGAATCCATACCCCTACCATCATCTATGATCTCAATAGTAAAGGTGTCATTCACTGTGTCTTCACTGATGCCTATCTGTATCAACTTTGCGGAGGCTCGTATCGAGTTTTCCGCTATATCAAGAATATGCATAGATAATTCAAGCATATTTCATTATCCGATGTGTCTGCCTAGGCGACCCGACATGGCCATTTTCAGCTCGGCAATTGAGGGTTTTTCCATAAAAATTGTGGTAAAACGCTTGCCGATATCGTCGATGAAATGTGCATCCGACGATGTTATGCTGGGATAGTCGAATACGTCAGGATATTGTTTTCCTCGAAACGGGGATATCTCAATGGCATCTAATTCCAGATCCTGTGGGATGAATCCCAGTTGACCGAGGATACTGAAACTTTCGCGGTAAATGTGTGCCGCTATCGTCACACCCTTCAGTCTGTGGATTGACTTGCAGATTTCGTACAAAGAGAGATCGGTAGCCCCTATCAATAGCCGATCATTAAACCCCTCTACCTCGTCCAACTCATTCACTATCGGCTGACATCCGAAAATCTCTTCCCTGTTCGTTCCTTTCAGAGAGCCATAGACTACGTCTTGCATTTCTTTCAGGGCAGTCATGTTTTCAAATAGGGCCAGGATATGGACCTCTTCCCTGCTCGTTATCTCCATGCCGGGAAATACAAAGATCGGTTTATCCTTTGCAGCCCTAATGACATATTCTGCATTTTCAGAGGCATTGTGATCGCAAATACCGATGACATCCAGCTTTTCGATAATTGCCTTCTCTACCAATGCCGCAGGGGACATATCAAGATCTGCGCAGGGAGACAGGCATGTATGAATGTGAAGGTCACACCTGTATCCTTGTAACATCCCTCTCTACCCTCTGAACAACAATTGAGACTCCGCAGATACATTAATTTCTTATAAGTTCATATACTCTTCCGGCCACTTCGAAACCGTGAAGGGGCGTTGAAAGGATGGGAATTCCCACCTTTTCCGCCTTTTCGAGAGTCTCTTTTTCCGGTTCTCTGGCCAGCACCAATATAATCCCTGCATGCTCCTTAAGCTCTGCCACTGCTACAATGTTACTGTGGGATTGCCGGGTTATCCACACATTGCCCCTGGAACTGTTTGCAATGACATCGCTTAGAAGGTCGCCTATGTACCCGCCCGTCACGCTACGGCCAAGATTTTCCTGACAGCATCTGACGGTGAGATTCAATTGTTCCACTAATGTCATAAGTGTCATGACTGATTTCTCTCAGTTGGCATCAATTAATATTCTCAGGTGAACTCCCTTGTTTGACTCTGAGGTGATTTCAAAGGTATCGGAACATCTCTTGATGTTGGAGAGACCCATGCCTGCACCAAATCCCATTTCTCTTATGCGATCCGTCGCCGTCGAATATCCATCCTTCATGGCAAGCTCGATATCGTCAATGCCTGGGCCTTCGTCTTCGGCGTCGATTCGTATCTCCTGTGGACTAATACGAAGGGTTATATGTCCCGATCTTGCGTAGGATATAATGTTCAGCTCCGATTCATAGGCTACAATGGCAACCCTTCTCTGTGTTTCTCCCAGGAAGCCCATATCTTTTAGAATACTCTTTACCCGCAGAGAAACGACACCCGCTTCATCGAAGTTTCCACCCTCTATGGGGAAGCTATTTTTGTACCGAATAGTGTGAACCAACTATCTATCAGCCTCCAATTTTTTTTACACACCCGACCATGCCGTTCATGTACAGTCTTCCCGACGTTTCGAAAAGGATATACTTTGTGGAAATAATCGGTATGTTCAGTTCTTTGGCCAGTCCCACCGTTTCCGCCGGTGGTTTCTTGCCCCTCACTATTACAATGGCCGCCGAGTCCAGAATACTTGCCGTTCTGACGACCTGTGGATTTGTAAGGCCCGTTAGAATAAGACTTTTGGGCTTGGCAAATGCCAGAACATCACTCATGAGATCGGCGCTGAAAGCGGTTTTTACCTCTATGTTGAGCTGATCTTCTCCGGTGAGAACCGTAGCATCAAGTATCTCTACTAACCTGGATAGTTTCACTTCATTTTCCCCACACAAGAAAGTTTTTAACGAAATAAATATAAATATTTATGCCGTATAATCATTTGTGCCTATCATATAACATTTAGTTCTGTCAATTATTATTTGGTGTCTGTTAATTTTTCTTGACAGAGACCCCGATGCTCGTCTACAAGAGGTCTATGACTGGCGGTCATAAACTGACCGTAATTCAGGTTGAAGGGGGAAAGCAGTGGCCACCGAAAAGCGAAGGCAAAAAGAGCGGGAACGGAGGAAACGTGACATATTGAAGGTCTCCCGGAGATTGTTTCTCGAATGGGGATTCAATGATGTCACCGTTTCTCGGATCGCTCAAAAGGCAGCGCTTAGTAAAGGAGCAATATACCTCTATTTCAGAAGCAAGGAAGAAATATATGTGCAGACACTTCTGAATGATATCGAAAAATTCCACGAAAGTGTTTCTCATCTCTTCAAGGAGGAAAGGTCTACGTCAGTCATTATTACCGATTTCGCCGAATGTTACATCAATTTTTTCCTTGCCGATAGAGAATTATTTAGAATATTGATTAATTTTATGGTGCATACGAATAACATGACTTTCACGGAAGAAATGAACGCGAAGGTTATTTATGAGACAAACAAGACTATCTCCATAATTGAAAGAATATTGCAGTGCGGTATCGATTCGGGAGAGTTTAAACTGGGAAAAGAGGAGATCAGACCGGTGAGAAATGCCTTTTGGGGACTGTTAAACGGGACAATATCGCTCCATCTCTTCGTCGGCAAGGAGGCGAAGAGGGAGGAGAGGATACGAATCAATATAAAAAAGGGCCTGGACATTTTTATCGAGGGGCTAAAAAGTCGGGGACTATAAGGGAGGTGTGTTTATGAGTAATTTGTTGGTAAATACGAGGGATCAGAAGTTTATTCTCTACGAACAAATCGGGATCGACAGGCTTTTCCAGTCTCAACGCTACGGCGATTACTCTAGGGAAATCGTAGACATGATGTTGAGTGAAGCGGAAAAGATGGCAATAGAAGATATTCTTCCCACCTATGAAGCGGGCGATAAAGAGGGTTGTACCTTCAAAGACGGTAAGGTGTTTGCCCCCAAATCCTTTCATGGCCCATACAAGAAATTTCGAGAGGCGGGGTGGATAAGCGCACCGCAGGACCCGGAAATAGGCGGACAGAACATGCCCATTACCCTATGGACGGCATGCGCGGAATTATTCAATGCAGCAAATTTCGCGCTCATGATGTACCCCGGCCTTACGTGGGGGGCGGCAGGGCTTATCGAAAAGTATGGAACTGAGGAGCAGAAAAACAGATATATGCATAAGATGTTTTCCGGTGAATGGTGCGGTACCATGTGTCTCACCGAGCCCAATGCGGGGAGTGATGTAGGTGCCACAAGAGCGATGGCCCGGAGACTGCCCGACGGTAGATTCAGCATAACAGGAACAAAGATGTTTATCTCTGCAGGCGACCATGATCTTACCGAAAATATCATTCATACCATCCTTGCCAGGATCGAAGGAGACCCTCCGGGAACGGGGGGGATTTCCATATTTATCGTTCCAAAATACAGTGTCAATGACGACGGCAGTGTGGGACAATCCAACGATGTCGTCACCGGCAATATCGAACACAAGATGGGGATAAAGGGGTCTTCCACCTGTACGCTCAATTTCGGTGAAAATGGAGATTGCATCGGCGAACTTCTGGGAGAAGAACGGAAGGGAATAAAGGTCATGTTCCAGATGATGAACGAGGCCCGGCTTGAAGTGGGTATGCAGGGTCTGGGACATTCTACAGCGGCCTATGAACATGCCCTGCAGTACGCGAAGGAACGCATACAGAGCAGGCCCATCTGGGAGATGACCAATCCCAGCGCCGCCGCGGTTCCCATTATTCAACACCCCGATGTGAGGCGCATGCTCCTCTGGATGAAGTCCTATGTAGAGGGTATTAGGGCGATGAATTATTTTATTGCTTTTGCCATCGACATGTCGCAGATTGCCGAAACGGAAGAGGAAAAGAAGAAGTGGAACGGCTTCGCAGAGTTGCTGACGCCGGTCTGCAAGGCCTTTTCGTCCGACAAGGCCGTTGAGATATGTTCTCTCGGCATTGATGTCTATGGCGGCTATGGATACATTTCGGAGTATCCCATGGAACAGTACATGAGGGATGCCAAGATTTCCTGCCTCTACGAGGGGACGAACGGCATTCAGGCCCTCGATCTGGTGGGGAGAAAACTGGCCCAGAACAAGGGAATGAATGCGATGAATCTCTTCAGTGAGATCGGCAATACCTGTCAAAAAGTGAAGAAGATTGAGGAATTGAAGGCGACCGCCATGGGTCTCGAAGACGCGAATGCATCTGTTGCGGCACTGACCATGCAATTCAGCCAGTGGGCAAAGAGTGCCAGTATGATTATGCCCATCTTGAACGCGCGGCCCTATCTCATGATTCTGGGCGATCTTGTTGTGGGGTGGAAACTGGTGGAAGGGGCAGGAATAGCCTATGAAAAGCTCCAGGCCATCTATGAAAAGGCGGATGCCGATTCGAAGGCACGGCAGCGGGCGGAAGGTCGGAAAAATCCCGAGGCTGCATTCTACCAGGGGAAAATCGCTACGGCCAGGTATTTCGGGGCAAATATACTTTCCTCGATTAAGGCACGATGCGGGGCCATACAATTGGGAGACAGGACTCCCATTGAGATGCTGGAAGAATCTTTCGGATTTTAAAAGGGCTGAATCTGAACTATAATAAAATTGTTAGCCCATACGATTCACCGCAGCATGCTTCAGGACGTTGCGATGTTTCGATTACTTCTTTACTGATAAAGTAACATCCAAAAGGAGGGTATGACATGTCATACGAAATAAAGAAAGCCGCCGTTTTAGGGGCAGGAGTTATGGGCGCCACCATTGCCGCCCATCTGGCGAATGCGGGGATTGAATCTCTATTGCTGGACATTGTGCCGTTTGAATTGACCGATGAAGACAAGAAGAAGGGGTACACGGAGCAGAGCCCCGGATGGCGAAACAGTTTTGCGGCAAAGGGTCTGGACGGTGCTCTGAAGTCCAAACCGGCAAGTTTTTACTCCAAAAAGAATGCCTCGCTGGTTACAATCGGGAACCTGGAAGATGATCTGAATCGTCTTGCCGATGTAGATTGGATCATAGAGGTGGTTATTGAAAACCTAAAAATCAAGCAGGACCTCTTTGCCAGGGTAGAGAAGGTGGTGAAACCACAGTGCATCGTAACAACGAATACTTCGGGGATACCAATTAAGGATATTTCAACCAAATTCGGTGCGAAGTTGAAACAGAACTTTCTGGGAACCCACTTTTTTAACCCTCCTCGCTATATGAAACTGCTCGAGATAATTCCCGGGACAGAGACGAAACAGGAAATCGTCGATTACATGATAAAATTTTGCGAGGAAGTCCTCGGGAAGGGTGTAGTCATCTGCAAGGATGTCCCCAACTTTGTCGGAAATCGTATCGGTGTCTTTGATATCTCTAATGCGCTGAAGATAATGGTGGATAAGGAACTTTCCATAGCGGAACTCGATGCCATCATAGGCAAGGGAGTCGGCAGACCCGGTTCCTCGATAGGGGGGACCATGGATCTCGTGGGACTCGATACTGGCTATCATGTCATGAATAACCTCTATGAAGCCCTGCCTGATGACGAGATGAGGGAGTATTACGCGCCCAGTGAATTTATGAAAGAGATGATGGAGAAAAAATGGCTGGGCAACAAAACCAAACAGGGTTTTTACAAGAGAACAAAGGATGCTCAGGGGAAGCGGACAAAGCTGGTGCTGGATTACAAGACAATGGAATATGTTCCCTTTGAAAGACCCAAATATGATTCTGTTTCCGATGCCAGAAAGCTGGAAGCGGGGTTTGAAAAAAAGCTGTCGGCACTCTTCAATGGAAAAGATATCGCCGCCGAGGTGGTCAGGGAGTACCTCTGCAGGAATCTGATATATGCCGCCAACAGAATACTGGAGATATGTGATACCATCGTCGGCATTGATAACGCCATGAAATGGGGCTTCAATCATAAGCTGGGACCCTTCGAGACCTGGGACGCCCTCGGTGTGAAGGAAACGATTGATGTTATGAAATCGATGAAGCTGAAGGTGCCCAAGAGGGTCGCTGATATGGTGAAGTCGGGGGTGCAATCCTTTTACGTCAAAAAAGAGGACGGCATATACTACTACGATTTTGAGACAAGAGACTATGTAAAGGTCGAGGATAATCCCAGAATCGTCCTCCTGCCTCCGTTGAAGGAGCGTAAAAAGACTATCAAGGAAAACGCCGGTTCTTCGCTTGTCGATATCGGTGACGGCATCGCCTGCCTGGAATTTCATACCAAGATGAATGCCATAGACAATGACGTCATCGCCATGATCTATGACAGCTGCGATATCGTGGAGAAGGATTTTAAGGGCCTCGTCGTCGCTAATCATGGAACGAATTTTTCTGTTGGTGCCAACATATTTCAGGTCCTTATAGGGGTGCAGCAGGCAGACTGGGACATACTCGATGAACTGGTCAATAAATTTCAGTATGCAAATATGAGGATGAAATACTGCGAAAAGCCCGTAGTTACCGCTCCTGCCGGCTTGGCACTGGGTGGTGGCTGTGAAATGGCCATGCACGGAGCACGGTGTCAACCTTGTGGGGAGACCTATATGGGGTTGGTAGAGGTTGGTGTCGGTGTTATTCCTGCGGGAGGCGGGACAAAGGAACTGATGGTTCGATGTACCGAGGGAATACCCGACGGCTTGATAGAAAACGGCCTCAATCTTCAGACATATTACCAGAAGGTCTTCGAAAATATCGGAATGGCCAAGGTTGCCACATCCGCTGTCGAGGCCATGGAACTGGGATACGTGAGAAAGACGGAAGGCATCAGCCTGAACCGCGCTCATCAGATCTGGGATGCAAAAGAGATTGCCCTTGGATTGTCAAAATTCTACAGGAAACCGAAACCGTCTCAAATACCTGTCATGGGCGACAACTTCAAGGGTATGGCCGCTGCCATCCTCTATAACATGCGGAAGGGGAACTTCGTTTCCGATTACGATGTCCATGTGGTAACAAAGCTTGCCGAGATTATTTCCGGCGGCGACTGTCCCGAAGGAACCTATGTCACGGAAGAATACATCCTCGATCTGGAGCGGGAGGCATTTTTAAGCCTCTGTGGTGAGCAGAAGACGCAAGACAGGATTATGCACATGCTCATGAAGGGAAGGCCGTTACGTAATTAAAAAAGATTACCTCGGTGCCGAATGTTAAAAAACCGAGCCGTTATGAAATAAGGAGAAAATGTGATGCGAGATGCCGTTATAATTGAATCCCTGAGGAGTCCCGGAGGGCGTTATAAGAGAGGGGGACTTGCCAATACAAGGGCCGATGAAATAGGAATTCAGGTAGTGAAGGGACTGATGGAGAGAGTTCCCAAAGTAAAACCTGAAGATGTAGACGATCTTATATGCGGATGTGCCTTTCCAGAGGCGGAGACGGGCATGAATGTGGGTAGGGTCATAGCCCTGGGGGCGGGTCTGCCTGTAACCACTTCAGGAATAACGATCAACCGTTTCTGCTCTTCTGGACTGCAGGCGATTGCCGATGCCACTGCTAATATAACAGTGGGCTGGTCCGATGTTGTCATAGCGGGAGGCGCCGAATCTATGACCCACATACCAATGGGGGGAGGCATGTTCCGGCCTCATCCCGAGTGGGGAGATTTGCCGAACACCTATGTTTCCATGGGTGTGACTGCCGAGAATGTGGCTGCCAACTATAAAGTGTCCCGGGAAGATCAGGATAAATTCGGGATGGAGAGCAACAGAAGGGCCCATGAGGCAATAAAGGCGGGGAAATTCAAGAAGGAGATTATCCCCATCGATGCAGTTCAATACACCGTGGATAAGCATGGCAAGAAGGTGAAGGAACGGGTAATCTTTGATATGGATGACGGTGTCAGGTGGCCCACCACGCTTGAAGGTATGGCAAAGCTTAAATCACCCTTTAAAGACGGGGGTTCAGTTACGGCTGCTAATTCGTCGCAGATGACCGACGGCGCCGCCTTCGCTCTGGTCATGGCGGCTGAAAAGGCCAAAGAACTGGGGTTGAAACCGCTTGCCCGTTTAACGCACTTTGCTGTGGCAGGCTGCAAGCCCGAAGAAATGGGCGTAGGCCCCGCCGTCGCAATACCAAAGGTTTTGAAGATGGCGGGATTGGAAAGCAAGGATATAGACCTTTTCGAGATAAATGAGGCCTTCGCCGCCCAGGCCCTCTATTGCATACGGGAACTTGGCCTTGAAAAGAGGCTGGATGCAGGTGATATCAATCCAAACGGTGGTGCCATTGCGCTCGGTCATCCACTCGGTTGTACCGGTGCCAAGCTGACGGCACAGCTCCTTCACGAATTGAAGCGGAGAAAGGCAAAGAGGGGAATTGTCTCCATGTGCATCGGAGGCGGTATGGGCGCTGCGGGCATTTTTGAGATGATGTAAAAAGCCATGATCATCTCTGTGATCATGGCTTTTCCAATGTCGCTTCGCCGCTCTGTCAGATCAGATTCTCAATTGAAAATGGATTTTTTAATAGGGCATCCCATTAAAATATTCTGATTTTTGATGGTCCGGTAAAAAGTCAGGTTTTCTCGCGTGATGACCATTTCGGGGATGATTCCGGTGCTCGGCTAAAAATCTAAAATTCGTGCTAAAGCACTCAAATAATTAGATTTTATTAACGCCAATCACCGCAATCATCTGTTTCCCGAAATGCTCGAATCCGCCCCAAAATGACTTTTTGCCGGTTCGTTATTTTTACGTTGACAGACGGAGCCAATAATTCCATTATAATCGTGTTTTTTGGCGGATGAATGAGGTTCCTAAAATGGGGGTACCGACGAGATGCATTACATTTATGTTGTTGCCGGGATGGAACTCCCCACTGAATTGTTCGAAGTTCCACCGAAAAGGGTATTCGGTCTTATTACCGATTCGCGTCGCGTAAGGCATGAGTACCTGGGGGGGCAACAGGAGAATATGCGAGTCCTGGCTTCGTAAGTCGTGAACTGAGATATGCCCGAAGAATCTTTAGTCGTCATCCCGATTGGACGGTTATTAATGTGACAAGCAGGCCGATCGAGGAAATTGCTGCAAAAATAAGAACAATTATGCAAGTGGCCGGTTAATTGGAAAGAAGGCGATATCCCATGATGGAAGGTTGTGAAATGCAGTTTACCCTTGCGAGTCTTGACTTTGAGCCGAAGGGATGCTATTTCAGTTTCGAATCCAATCTGGATACAGAAGGGGATATCGAAAACATTGACTGCATGGTGAAATCGTGCACCGGGTAGCAACTATTCGAGTCGACGTCGTTATGGTATCTTCGCCCAGTTGCCTTCGGTAGGAATGAAAATACTCTGTATCCCGAACAGGACGTTCTTGTCTATAACCACTGTGATTGGATGGAAAATTAAATATCGATGAGGGAAAAGACATATTGACAGCATGGAGATTTTACACTAAAAAATACGTAGATCGATATATCGAGGAGAGATAAAGTGGGCGAATCGGCATTAGGAGTAACAACTGTAGATCTTGGATCGCATTTTAATGGTAACGTGCTTAATATGATACTCAATTCGGGATCCATGGTTCAATTCGTTCTCATATTGCTCGTTTTCTTTTCCGTAGTTTCCTGGGCAATTATTCTGGTTAAATACAGAACGATCAGAAGATCAAAGAGAGAAAATGACATGTTCCTCGATATATATATGAGGAGTAATAAGTTGTCGCTGATTTTTCCTGAGTCTAAAAAGTTCAGGCATTCAACGATAGCAGAGGTATTCAGGGCGGGTTATACTGAGCTTGGGAAGATCGCGAGGATGAAAAGGGGAAACGCACCCGGGTCGGAGGTTACGGAAGATGGTTTGTGGTCACTGGAGATGAGGGGACTGGATAATGTTGAAAGGGCGATCAACAGGGCCTGTGATACGGAATCATCAAAACTGGAGAGCGCACTCGGGTTTCTGGCCACGACGGGGAGTGCCAGTCCTTTTATCGGATTATTCGGGACTGTGTGGGGTATAATGAATGCATTCAGAGGAATTGGAATCAAGGGTTCGGCCTCACTCGCCGTTGTTGCTCCGGGGATTTCGGAGGCCCTGATAGCTACTGCTGCGGGTCTCGCCGCCGCAATTCCCGCCGTCATATTTTACAATTACTATCTTAATAAAATAAAGACAATTTCTATAGAGACAGATAGCTTTGCGTCGGAATTTCTCAACATAGTAGAAAGATATCATGTAAAAAGTATTCAGGCATGAGAAACTCAAGAAGACAAAGAAACGCAGACAACAGACCGGTATCAGAAATCAATGTAACGCCTCTCGTCGACGTTATACTGGTGCTTCTGATTATCTTTATGGTGACGGCCCCTATGCTGCAGATGGGCATAGATGTGAATCTTCCCAGGGTTAAGGCCAAGACGGTGGATGTGGGGGAGGAAAAACTCATACTTACCATAAACAACAAGAAAGATATTTTTATCAACCGCTACAAGACGTCCATAGATGACCTGAAGACCAAACTGGAAAATATCTTTGTAAACAGGATAGACAGGGAACTGTTCATGCGGGCCGATGAGAAGGTTCCTTACGGATTTGTCGTAAAGGTCATGTCAGAAGTCAGGAAAGCCGGAGTTGATAAATTGGGAATGATCACCGAACCGCCCAAGGGATAAGGCATGGTTTTTTCAAAATCAGAGAAGAGGGTCGGTGATGAAGGAATGAAATTGAATAACATGATTGTGTTTTCATTTTTACTCCATGCCCTGTTTCTTTCCATACTGTTTTTTTCTCCATCCTGGCCAAGTCCGAAGTGGACCTTTGGGCCTGTGTATACGGTAGATCTTGTGAGCCCGCCATCGAGTTCAGTCAGCCTGAAGTCAACCAGTGCCATTTCAAAAAAGATGGCGGTAAAGAGTTCGATGGAACATTCAATCGTGATGAAAAAGCGCGTTAATAAGATATCCACAATTCCGATAACGGAGATCAAGACCAGGAAAAAAGAGGTTTCCGGCAGTGTCGATCAGGCCATAGAGGGCATAAAAAAGAAGGTGCTGTCTGCAACGGAAGAGACTCCCCGTTCCTCAACATCGCAGGGAAATACCGAGATGAGTATGCGGATGAAGGTGTATTACTCCCTCATATGGTCACGGATACGGGAGCAATGGGTGCTCCCCAAGGGAATTTTGCCCGATGATAACGTTGAAGCCATTATCGACGCGAAGATACTGAGAAATGGAAAGCTTGCGGACTGGAGTTTCGAAAAGAAGTCGGGTAATAAATACTTCGATGAGTCTGTTGTTAAGGCAATCAAGAAAGCGAGCCCTTTTCCACCCTTGCCGGAATGGCTTGAGGAAAGCATGATCGAGTTGGGAGTAAGGTTCCATTCGTCGGAACTGCGATAGGTCTATTTTAAAAAATACAAAAGTCAGAGATGGCATAATGAAGCATAAAATAGTTGGTTCAATTGTGATTGTATTGATCCTTTCATGGAGCTTTACAGCGTCGAGCAAGGTCTACATCGACATAAATGCCCCCGGCTTTCAGAAGTATCCGATAGCGATTACAGATTTCAAGAATATGGGCACCACCGAAGACAAGGACAATCTTTCCGTCTGGTTTGCCTATCAACTGTCCCGCTATCTCAAACTTACGGGGTTTTTCAATATCATAAATAAGGGTGCCTTTCTTGAGGATCCTAAACAGGCGGGAATAACTATTGAGGGTATAAACTTTTCCGATTGGTCAAGCATCGGTGCCGATTTCCTTGTCAAAGGTGGCTTTAATAGAGATGGGAAGGAATTCTCCGCAGAGTTTCGTGTCTTTGATGTAGTGGAGGGGAAGCTGATTGTCGGTAAGAGGTATGAGGATAAATTCGCAAAAAGAAAGATCATGGTTATCAAATTTGTCAATGAGATTCTCCTTGCCCTCACCGGAGAAAAGGGCGTTTTTGACACAAAGATTGCCTTTGTGGCTAAAGACAGGGATGTGTCGGAAATATATACCATCGACTTCGACGGTACCAACCTGGTTAAGAGAACAAGGCTTGAGTCACTTACCATGTTACCCCAGTGGGCACCCGACGGGAGGCAGATTTTCTTTACTTCTTATCTGAGTGGAAATCCCGATTCCTATATTGTGAATCTGGTGACAAAAAGAGTGAAGGAGGTGACCAGTTACAGGGGGCTTAATATGGCCTCTTCCTGGTCTCCCGACGGCAGTAAACTATTGCTTGTCTTGAGCAAGGATGGAAATGAAGAGATATATGTAAAGGATATCAACGGGGACAGGCTTCAACGTCTGACCAACAATCCTTCCATCGATGTCTCTCCCACATGGTCTTCTGATGGTACAATGATTGCCTTTGTATCCGGTCGGTCGGGATCCCCCCAGATATTTACCATGGATTCGAAGGGGAAGGGCATAAGCAGGCTGACCTATGAAGGTTCCTATAATACGTCGCCCAGTTGGTCGCCAACGGGAAAGAAGATAGCCTACGAAGGAATGGCCAATGGACGGTTTCAGATTTTTTCCATCGATGATGATGGTAACAACTTTACGCAGTTGACCTTCGAAAAGGGAGGGGGCGAATCTCCTTCCTGGTCTCCCGGAGGGATGTATCTGGTTTTCATCTCGGCAATTGGCGGCAAAAAAAAGATTTGCATAATAAATTCAAATGGATTAAACTTGCGGACACTAGGTTCTCCGGGGAGGTCGTATTCGTTGGATAGTCCTTCGTGGTCCCCCCGCTTAAATTTGTATTGACCTTAGGTGCTGTCTTGTGTTTAAAAGTGTGCAGGTATTCATCAAATTTTTGAAGGAGGAGATGTAATGAAAAGAAATGTATGGATGATTGGTTCGTTAGCAATTATTTGCAGTTTTGTGTTCATTTTCGCGGTTGGGTGTGCAAAGACTCCTATTGTAAAGGAAGAGGTTGCTCTTCAGGAAGGGGAATCCGTCATTGCTGCGGCTGAAACTGCTCCCGCAAAAGTTGAAGAGATGGTAGCGGCTCCAAAGGAAGAAGCCAAGAAAATGATGGAAGATACGAGCATGAAGGAAAAGGCGCTATGGGAAAAGCTACTTACCGAAGCCTCAGTCTTCAAGGATAAGGATATTTATTTTGCATACGATAGATATGATCTTAATTCAGAGGCACGGCAAAATCTGGTAGAACTGGCGGACTGGCTCCTTATGCACACTGAATTCGAAGCAACCATCGAAGGACATTGCGATGAGAGAGGCACGACAGAGTACAATCTGGCCCTCGGCGAAAGGCGCGCAGAGGCTTCCAAGGCCTATATCATAAACCTCGGTGTAGACATCGGCAATGTATCAACGATCAGCTATGGTGAGGAACTGCCTTTAGATCCAGCCCACAATGAAGGAGCCTGGTCAAAGAACAGGAGAGGTCATTTTCTCGTATATCCCTCTAAGAAATAATGAGTTAGGAGTTGCAACCCCTTGAAAAAACTCTTAGTTCTATTGGTGACGTTGCTCTTTATGAGTGCGTCGGGATGCGCGACCAAGGAAGATCTTGATCGGTTCTATCTGAACCTTGATGAAAAGATCAACAATAGTATCGAAGATACAAAGAGAGTCAAAAAGGATATTGACCGTTTCAAGGAGGAGGATTATTCCAAATTCAAGGGAAAAACCTCTTCGAAGTTTTCACAAATTCAAGAATCGGTTGACAAGAGCGGAGAGTTCAATAAATCCATACGGCGAGGTCAGGCCGGTTTCGGCGAAGATGTCAATGATCTGAGAGCGGATCTTCAGAACCAGAGAGGGGCTGTAGAAGAACTAAAAAAGGAGTTAACCACCCTCAGAGCGAGACCTGAGGGCAAAGTGGGCTCCGAGGAATTCGCAACAAAACTCAATGACATTACGGTAAGACTTAGCTACCTTGAGAAATATCTGGGGGTAGAGAGAAGAGAGGCCGATAAAAAGGAGAGTGAAGAGGATAAAAATTCTCCCTCGGAAAAGGTTGACAAAGAGAAGACCTACTCTGAAGCCTATAGGGCCTTTAAAAATGGTGAATATGCCAGGGCAAGAACGGAATTCCAGGGATTTCTGAAGACCTTTCCAGAATCGGAGTATTCAGATAACGCCCAATTCTGGGTCGGAGAGTGTTATTACTTCGAGGGTAAGTATGAAAAGGCTATCCTTGGATATGAAAAGGTAATCAAGAATTATCCTGAAGGTAATAAGGTTCCCAATGCCCTTTTAAAACAGGCCTTTTCCTTTCTAAAGATTGGAGACCAGGCAAGCACCAAGTTACTGTTACAGAGGGTAATCAAAGATTACCCCGGTACGACTTCTGCAAGGATAGCAAGGCAACGGTTGATCAATATAAAATAACTGGTGGTGGATATATTCCACCACCAGTTATTTTCATTTCAAGGTCAATGTAAGAATATAGGTTCTATCCCCTCCGGAATAGGTAAATTAAAGGGGGACGAATCGTTGCCATGTGAAATTTCAAGATCAATATATCTGATTTTAACATCAATCTTTTTCATGCCCTCCATGGCGATCCTGAGCCGTTGGGGATAGCTCCTTTCTCCGAAGGAGATAAAATCATCAAAGAAAGCGGTATAGAGACGAGTGCCTTTTTTTCCGAAGACCTCAACCTTTTTCAGTGTGTCGTCAGTGGGATCAAGCCAGATGGATTGAAGGTGCCTATCTCCCGACAGGGAGTCGATGCGATCCCAATTCCCATCGCCGTAGCCTCTCAGTCTCAGATTACCTGTCATCGATATGGGCGGTGCTCCCATGAGAAGAGACACCGTCTGATTTACAGGAATGGGTATGCGGAAAAAACGTGCAAGGTTTTCCTTTGTTGGGCGGCCTACATAATACTTGCCTTCCGCTGGGAGGAATATCCTGAGAAGTTTTTCATTTGCCGACATGAAAAAATCGGGGGGTCCAAAAAGAGGTATAGCGTCTATTCGGAGCGAAGAGGGCCTCTGTGCCAGGAGGGCTACCTTCCTCGTATATTTTCCGGCAGGGTGCTCGATGGAGATCTGGGCGATGGCTTTAAGTGTCTCCTGTACGGCATCTGTTGCGAAACGTGATAAAAGATACTGTATTTTGTCCGGGGACAGGGGAGGTCTTTCGACTGTTGTGGGCGTTTTCCAGGCGGCACATCCCATAACGAAAAGGGTACAAAAAAGGGCCACCATGGTCAGTTTCACTATCTTCATCGGTGAGTGAACTTGCTGGATCGGTGTAAAAACCATTTAGTTGCTGCTCAATTGATCGATTTTTTCTTGCAATGTCTCTTTCTTGAGAGGACCGAGGTTGAGTGCCCTCAGGTACATTCTGCGGGCCTCCGTTATCATGCCTGACTTTCTATAGGCGTCGCCCAGGTGTTCAGCAACGGTGGGGTCGTCAGGGAGCATGGCTGCAGCCTTTTTTAAATATTTTATGGCAAGATCCATCCTGCCGGTCTTGAAATATAACCAGCCCACGCTGTCTGTGATAAAACCATTATCAGGCTTCAAGGAAAGCGCCCTTTTTATCAATTTTTCCGCTTCATCGAGGTTTATGCCCCTGTCCGCATATCCATATCCGATGAAATTGAGGGCTTCGGCATTGTCCTTATCGATTTTCAGAAGCTCTTTCATTTCATCCACACTTTCACTGAATCGATGCGTTTTTTCATAGATAACGCCCAGCTTATAGTGGAGATCGATATCGTTGGGGAAGAGTATAATGCCCTCTTTTAAGGTTTTTTCCGCTACATCGAGTTCGTTGCTTCCATCATAGAGAGAAGCGAGAAGACCGTAGAGATCGGCGGCATCTTCCTTCTTCGTGACAATGGCCTCCCTGATCAGATTTATGGCCTCAGGAACACGGCCATCACCCTTCAGAATCAGTGCCATATGGGTACGCGTACTCGTGTAGAGGTCGGAATCCTGTGGTATGGCCTTGAATGTTTCAAATGCCTTTCCCTGTTGCCCATCTTTATCGTAGGATGAGGCGAGGAAATATTTTGTACGGGCAGCGTTTGGAAATTTATTCAGGACGGCGAGAAATTCTTCAATTGCCTTCCTGTATTCCTTGCCTTCAAAAAAGTAGGCCAGACCGAGGGAATATCTGGCTTCCATATGGGAGCTGTTCACATCCAGGATTTTCCTGAATTCCTCTGCCGCCTCTCTGTATTTATCCTGTCTGAACAGTGTCTTCCCGAGATAGAGCCGCGCAGTGGTGGCCGAGGGGTTGCGTCCTACAAAATCACTGAAGAATTCCAATGCCTTTGCGTCTTCTTTCTGAACTTCATACAACAGGGCCAGATCGGTTAATGCCGAATCAAAGGACGGCTTTATTTCGATGGACTTTTTGAAAAACTTTTCCGCCTCATCGTAAGACTTCATATCGCCGTATATCTTTGCGAGGTAATAGTTTCCCATCAGGCTGTCGGCGTCGATACCGAGCAGACTGGTCAGTATGCCGATGGCTTCATTGTATTCCTTTTTTTCTCTGTATAAAAGACCGAGAAAGAAGTAGGATTCCAACTTTTTGGAATCCAGTTGGATAACCTTTTTATATGACTGTATGGCCTCGTCGTATTTCTTCAGTTTGCTATATATCCCCCCCAGTAAGAGGTGGGTATCGATATAATCGGGGTCCTGGACGAGAGATTGTTTTAATAGCGACAGCGCGTCGTCGGGCTTCTTCTCTCTCAGATACAGAGTGGCCAGTTCCGTCATCAGATAGGGTGAGTGGGGGTCAAAGGTGAGGGCTTTCTCATATTCCTCAATGGCGCTGTCCAAGTTCCCCTTCACGTTCGCCTGAACACCGAGAGAGTAATGATAGTAACCAGCAGAAATACCTTCCGTCCTGTATGTGGGCACTGTCGGTTTTTGGGTTTCCTGAGGCAGGTGGGTGCATGCTACGGTAGAAAAAAGAAACATAATTATAAGAATCCGCGTAATTTTCATAATATCACTATAACTTTCAAAGTATAAATCAGGATATCGGCTTCACGAGTGTAGACAATGGAACAATATCGATCCCCTTCGCCATTAAAAGGGGTGTTATAACCTTCAAAGCCTCCAGGGTGCTCCCATAAGGATGCCCAATGAGAATCAAGGTTTTCCATCGATCACGGGTTTTTATGAGATTATCCAGTATCTCAAAGGTGTCTCTGTATTGGCCGTTGTTGTCTATAAAGATGTTTCTCGATGCATATACTATCCCTGTTTTTTTTGCAACTCGTCTTCCCATCGAATTACTGGTTGTATAACTATCGACGAAAAAGAGATTTCTCTTTTTCAACTCGCTGAATACTATTGTCAATTTATCTTCACTTTCCATGAACAGTGAACCCATGTGATTGTTGACGCCAAGTATTGCAGGAACGGCCTCGATATCTTCTTCAAGGAGGTCTATAAGTTCCCCTTTGGTCATATGTGTAAACAGCGCTCCTTCTCCCGGGTTCTTTTCCGGGTATTCATAGGGCTCCATGGGGAGATGGAGAATGACTTCCAGCCCATTAAGTGCCGCTTCAGCTGCAGCTTTTCTTGAATAGGGGCAATGGGGAAGTATGGAAAGAGTAATGGGGATATCCAACTGGACAATTTTGTGTACCGGCGCAGGATCGTATCCTATGTCATCGATAATGAAGGCTATCCTGTTTTTCTCTGTTACTGTTGTTTCATTCCCGAGTAATGTCCCGGAACTTTTAGCAACCTTCTCCTCTTGCGACAGAAAAGAGAAGGAAACACTTGCAAACAAGAGAAAGAGGATACCTATGCATATGACGACAATCCTTCGCTTGACGCGATGATTTTTTGGCTTTCTCACCTCCAACGATTTCCCTTAGCCCTCTTTCATCCTGGTGAATAGTTCCCAGCTCTTCAGTATATCTATGGCACGACTCAGCTGATTGTCCTTTTTCGACCCGTCGGATTTCTTCTCAGGCTTTTTCACTTCCTCCGTCTCTTTTTCCCCCGCTATATGTCCTTTGAGGTCCTTTTCCCTGATTTGCTTCGGTTGTTTTTGATTTTCATCGGGTCTGACATATTCGATCTCGATATCGGGACTGATTCCCTTGGCCTGGATCAGCCGTCCGCTGGGCGTGTAATATTTTCCCGTCGTCAATTTCAGGGCGGCACCGGTTTTTAAGGGGATGACCACTTGCATGGATGCTTTTCCAAAGGTCTGTGTCCCCAGCAGTATAGCCCTCTCGTTGTCTTGAAGGGCTCCCGACACGATCTCTGATGCGCTTGCGCTTGCACCGTTTATTAATACGATTATGGGGCATTCCGGTTCAATCCCGTCATCGCGGGCATTATATACTGTCTCCGATTTTTTGGTCTTTCCCTTTGTCGAAACGATTATTCCCGATTTCAGGAACGCGTCGGAGACCTTTATGGACTGTTCCAAAATACCTCCCGGATTGTTTCTCAAATCGAGTATCAGACCCTTAAGAGGGGATACCTCTTTCGTGATGATATTGAGGACTTTCTGGAGTTCTTTCGTAGTAGTTTCCTGGAAGCTCGATATTCTTACATATCCGATATTGTCACGGTAGACCTTGTGCTTGACACTTGTGAGCTTAATAATGGCTCGCGTAATGACGAAATCTTTCGGCTTGTCCAGATCCTTTCTCCTGACTGTAATGGTTACCTTGGTTCCCGTCTTGCCGCGCAATTTATGAACGGCGTCTTCGAGGGTAAATCCCTTCGTTGATTTTCCGTCTATACCGACAATCTGGTCTCCCGATTTGACTCCCGCTATAAATGCCGGTGTGTCTTCAATAGGTGATACCACGGTAATAGCGTCATCTATCATGGTGATTTCGATACCCAATCCGCCGAAGGCCCCCTTCGTATTTATTCTCAGTTCCTTATATGTCTCTGCCGACATATAGGTGCTATGGGGATCCAGTGTCTTTATCATCCCGTTGATGGCACCGTCGATGATGACATCAGGGTTTACGTCTTCCACATAGTTTGTCTCAATGAGATTAAGGATTTCATTGAATAGTCTCAGGTTTTTGTAGGTATCATTGCCTGCCGAAAAGGCGGATTTCTTTTCGTAAAACTCCGGCAACACCAGGAGGGTGATAACAAGGATAACAATGAATGAAAGAATTCCCTTTTTGATACGTGTGGTTCTCATGTGGGCCTCCGCATATATGCACTAAGATTAATAAAATATCATAACACTTTTCATGCAGTTATTACCATTACTTTTTACAGATGTTGACGTGATTGCTTCGTCAAACATGGTGGGTTGAGAGTCGGAAAAGGGATTTTCTCTTAATGGAATGCCGAGTGTTGTCCACGTTATTATTTCTCAGAGGTGCAATTCTCTATCGAGAATGGAATATCGATCCCATCACATATTATTTGACAAACGAGGACCTGGCCGGTGCCGGATTATTTGTAGAAATAGGGAAGAATGGCTGGGAACCCGTCAAAGAGATCTCTATCCACGAGGTGAAATATGAAGGGTCATTCATTCTGTCAGTGGATATTTTCGTGAAGGTGCAAGTAATGTACTTACTTGAAGAAATCTATTACTCGTGTGTAGAACGAACGGGGAAGGATCTTTTTGATTGCTTCAATGTTCTCCCTGGCGGCCTTTTCGCCTTCGTATATCAAATCCCTTGCCTGCAGGTAATCAGACCAGTGCAGAGAGCCCACATGGGGCCGTATGACGATGTCGGCCTCCTTGAGGTCATGATTCATCAGGTGGTAGGCCATGATATCTGTTGCCCGGCCGTAGACGGCCAAGGCTGTGTGAAAATCTTCCCGGTAGGCGATATCCTGTGCTACCGTGACGGCAATGAAAATATGGGCCCCCGCTTCCCGTGCTGCGTGAATGGGGACGGACGATACGATACCTCCATCGGAGAGGAGTCGTTCACCGCTTTTCATCGGTTCTATGGCGCCGGGGACGGCACAGCTTGCCATAACAGCCTGACGCAGAGATCCTTCGGAAAAGACGATCTCTTCACCGCTTATGAGATCGGTGGCGACGGCCCGAAAGGTAATGGGTGTGTCCTGTATATCGATATCGGGGATGAAGTGATTTATCATGGATTGAAAATCTTCCGTCGACAGTATCCCGGGCTTGAATATCATCTGGGCAAGGTAAAAACGATTTTTCAGAAAGTTCTGGACCCTTCGGGTGATTCCTCCGTCTTCCTTTTTGTGGGCCTCCGATATGGCATTTATGGCCGACGATTGAAATTCTTCACTGTTCAGATAGGTGTCTGACATCTCTATGAGTTTACCGGGAGTCGTGCCGCTGGCGTAGGCTCCACCGATAAGGGCACCCACGCTGGTGCCGGTAATAATGTCAATGGGTATCGATTCTTCTTCGAATACCTTCAGGACACCTATATGGGCAAATCCCCGGGCGCCTCCACCGCCGAGGGTGAGGCCGATCAGTTTTTTCTTATGCTTCATAATGTATCAGACATGAGCGTGTTAAAGAATGTGATGTACTCCATTATTTGCGGTGCTCTTTTCCTATGGAAAATGCCTTGCCCAGATAGTCACCGAAACCGAAGTATTCCCTATTCCCCGGTTCTAATATCAAGGGCTTTATCTTTTTGACGTCGGGCAGACCCTTTTCGTTCAGTTCTTCTTCATCTGCCTTTATATCGACTATTTCGCCGATGAACTGTGTGTGCAGTCCGATCTCATAGGTATGAATCACCTTGCATTCGAGAATCAGGGGAAACTCTTTTACATAGGGGGCATTCACCTTGTCGCTTTTTACCGGCGTGAGTCCGGTGACGGCGAACTTGTCCGCTTTTCTTCCCGATGTAATGCCAAAATAGTCCGCTTCCTTCACGTATTGTTCCCCGGGTATGCTGATTGTGTATGCCTTCTTCTCCATTATGTTGCCATAGGTATAGGTGGCCTTTCGAAGAGAGATGGTAACACAGGGTGGTACTGAGCAGCATATTCCTCCCCACGCGGCGGTCATGACGTTGGGCTTTCCTTCGGAATCATAGGTGCCCACCACAAAGACCGGCGTCGGGTATGCAAGTGTCTGCGCTCCAATCGACTTTTTCATGAATAACCTCCTTATATCGTAATATGGCAGGCATTCTAAGATGCACTCTTTAAAATGTCAAATATCTATTAGAATCAATCCCTTTTTTTGTCTTTTATGAAAAAATGATGGTTTGGTAAAAAGTCAGATTTTCTCACTGGAAGACCATTTCGGGGATGATTCCGATGCTTGGCTAAAAATCTAAAACTCGTGCTAACGCACTCAAACAATTAGATTTTCTTAACGCCAATCACCACAATCATCTGTTTCCCGAAATGCTCAAATCCACTCGAAAATGACTTTTTACCGGTCTGTCAAAAACTGGTCATACTGTAAAAGGTAGGCACTGTGCCGATGAAACATCCTGGAATGTGTTAGCATTGTACAAAACAACTGAAGGTGTGTTACTGTTCTGCCGTTGTTTCATAGGAGAGATGAGATGTGTGGCAGATTTGTCCTGATAAGTGATGTATCGAATATAGTAGAGGAATTTGACATAGACCAGGTTTCGGGAAATGTGAGGAAGTCCTATAATATAGCGCCGGGATCGGATGCAGCTGCCGTGATTTGTGATGGCGTGATGAAGCTGATTTCGTTGAGATGGGGTCTTATACCTGCATGGGCACAAAATCCATCCATGGGGAGCAGATTGATAAACGCCCGCGCCGAAACCGTTGCTGATAAACCCAGTTTCAGAGATGCCTTCAAGAATAGAAGGTGCCTTATCATTGCAGATGGTTACTATGAATGGAAGAGAGGAGAAAAGGGAAAGATACCCTTTTATATGCGTCTTAAATCGCAAAAACCATTCGGTTTTGCCGGACTCTACGAAAAATGGTCTTCTCCCGGAGGGCAGGAGATCCAAACATGTTCAATCATAACGACGGAACCGAATAAACTGGTAGGACCGATTCATAACAGGATGCCGGCCATTATCCCAAAAGAAGGGGAGGCATTATGGCTGGACTCTACCGTATTCGATAGGAGGGCCTTGCTCGATCTTCTTGGGCCGCTACCTGGTGAGGCAATGGAAACTTATCCTGTCTCCACACTGGTAAATGTGCCTGCACATAATTTCTCAGAGTGTATAGCACCGCTTTCTCAAGGTGATTCGGAAAAAACGTGGGCCGGAAATGGAGTTCTAAAATCTGAAAAACTTTGACAATTTGTTCAAGATACACTATACATCCTAGGTTACTGATCCGGCGGCATATACAGCGCCTTCGAAATGCAATCAGAAGAGTAGGAATGTGTTATGCAGATACAGGATATTTTCCATCGCTATAAAAAAGATCTTGCCATGGTGGAAAAATTCATAGAGGAACAACACCAGTCTCATGTACACCTGATTCCGGAAATAACAGGCTATATCATAAATAGTGGTGGAAAAAGATTGCGTCCCCTTTTGCTGATGATCTCTTCGGACCTGTGCGGTTATAAGGGCGAAAGGCGTTTTGCCATGGCGGCGATCCTTGAATTTATTCATACTGCGTCGCTTCTTCATGATGATATAGTGGATCATGCGACAATAAGACGAGGGAGACCATCGGCAAATAATGTGTGGGGTAACTCTGCGACTGTCCTTGTAGGGGACTATCTCTATTCGAAGTCCTTCAAGGTGCTGGCAGAGGACGAAGATCCTGCAGTACAGAAACTCCTTGCAATAACAACCACTACCATGGCGGAAGGTGAAATAATCCAGCTGGTGAAGATGGGTGAGATCAATACCAGTGAAAAGGAATACCTCTCCGTCATAGAAAAGAAGACAGCTATTTTAATTTCAGCTGCCTGTGCCGTCGGTGCCATCCTGGCAAAGAAGTCGGAAATAAAGATCGAGGCATTGACAAGATTCGGGATGAGACTGGGTATGGCCTATCAACTGACCGATGACGCCCTCGACTATGTGGCCGAAGAGGAGGAGTTCGGCAAGAGCATAGGGATGGACATCAAGGAAGGAAAGACAACGCTTCCCCTCATACGGACACTGAAGAAGTGTTCCACTGCTGAAAAGGAGCTGATAAAGAAAGCCATGGGAAGCGAAGATATACGTGAAGATGAAATCACTGAGATTGTCTCTCTCATTAACCGCTACAAGGGCATAGAATATGCGATGGAGAAGGCACGGGGGTATATCGAAGAGGCAAAGAAATTTCTCGATCCCTTTGAAGATACGATTCCGAAAAAGGCCCTGTTAGCTATTTCCGATTATATCATTGAGCGGAAGTTGTAGACGCATCGTTTAATACTGGCTAACCATTCCGATTCGTCCCTCATATATTTGAACCTTGATACACCGGTAAAAAGTCATTTTTCTTGCTTGATGATCATTCCGGGGATGATTTCGGTGCTTGGCTAAAAAATCTAAAACTCGTGCTAAAGCACTCAAACAATTTGATTTTCTTTCATAAATAGGGGCAGCGCCCTTTTTCATTTGTTATTGTCTCAAGACGATCACATACCGGTTGGTTACACCCAGTATTTTCTTCTTCTGCA
>CAYMYS010000033.1:0-26620 GCA_964394725.1 uncultured Syntrophaceae bacterium | reverse complement strand
CCGACTAGTTCGGCTCGGCCGAGAAGAAAGTTTTTTCATAGAAGGAAGGTTTGCAGGTTCTGTGCGGACTCAAACGTAAAGATAGACTACAAGAAAGGGGATGTCCTGAGATTTTTTTTGACAGAGAGAGGCAAAATAATACCGAGAAGAATCAACGGGTGTTGCGCCAAACACCAGAGGGCGTTGACGGTAGCAATCAAGAGGGCACGAACCCTGGCGCTTTTGCCTTACGCAGTTACGGAAGGTTAACAGACTCACCGCCTTTTTGAGGCATATTTCGTGACTCTGGAAGAAGAAAGAGATGGGATTGCCATTACATAGAGATTTTTTCTTAGCTGTCGCCTTAACCACACTTGTTTTTATTGCAGTAACTTCGATATCGATAGCAAGTACCTTTGGGGCGGTACTGACACCGATACCATTGCTGTATTATTATTCCAGATTGGGCAGGATGCAGGGGATGCTGGTTTTTATAGTGTCCCTTGTCATCGTGATGATCGTCCTGAAGATCATGGGCTCTCAGTTGAGCATTGTTCATTTTGTCTTGCTCGGTTCTTTGGGTCCCATTCTTTCAGAGGTACTACGAAAAAATTATTCCATAGAAAAGACCATTACCTACTCCGTTGCGGCAATGGTGATGCTGGGGTTTTTCTTTCTCCTCTATTACAGTCTGTCCGCAGGAAAGGCGCCGTGGCATTTCATTGAAGCCTATATCGTCACCATGGTTCAGGCAAATATAGATTCTTATGCCCGGTTAGGCACCTCCCCTGAGCAACTGGAGCTGATCAGGAACAATGCGGTACAAATTTCAAAGGTGCTCACTAAACTGATGCCCTCTTTTTTCCTCGTCGGCATGGCATTCTTTGTATGGCTGAACATACTTATTGCGAAACTGTTATTTAAGCGGAAGGGGATGTGGTATCCCGACTTCGGGAATCTTTCCATTTGGAAGATTCCCGACAAAGTAATATGGCTGGTCATAGTGGCAGGGGCGTCTATCTTGATTCCCCTCGGCTTGATAAGGATTCTGAGTATCAATATAGTAATAATCCTGCTCTTTGCATACTTGATGCAGGGCCTGTCCATCATTAGCTTTTTCTTCGAGAAGAAAAAGCTGCCCTGGTTCCTGAGGGCTATTGGTTATTTTTTGATCTTTGTGCAACAGCTTTTGCTCGTCCTTGTAATAGGACTGGGCCTGATCGATGTCTGGGTCAATTTCAGGAAACTTGATAAGGTAAAATAGAAAAGAGGAGGTTATTCATGAAAATAATTTTAAAAGAGAACGTTGAATCCCTGGGCAACATGGGGGATACGATAAAGGTTTCTGACGGCTATGCGAGAAATTACCTCATCCCCAAGGGATTGGCCATAGAAGCCAGCAACAAAAATATCAAGAGTCTGGATCACGAGAAGAGGATTATCGCGAAAAAGACGGAAGAACAGAGGTCGAAGGCGGAATCCCTGGTAGCAGAACTGGCAAAGGTAACCTGCACCATATCACGGAAGGTTGGGGAACAGGATAAATTGTTCGGTTCGGTAACATCGAAGGATATAGAAAAGAATCTTCGCGCTCAGGGAATGGAGATAGCAAGAAAAAATATCGTCATTGAAGAACCTATAAGGAAGCTCGGCAAATTCACGGTTAAAATCAAGGTACATTCCGGAATCCTTGGAGAAGTCAAAGTCGCAGTAGTAGGCGAGGAATAGATTGGCTAAGTCGCAAGTGAAGGACATAGACTATTCGCTTTACAAGGTTCCTCCACAAAACCTGGAAGCGGAACAATCGATCCTCGGGGGAATATTACTCGACAACAATGCCGTCAATAATGTCATCGAGGTACTGGATGCAGACGATTTCTACAGTGAATCTCACAGGAAGATATTCACGGCCATTATTGAATTGTCTGAAAAGAACGAACCCAGCGACCTTGTCACTCTCTCTAATAATTTAAGAAACAAGAATCAGCTTGACGCACTGGGGGGAGAGGCATACCTCGCTTCTCTCGTCGACAGTGTGCCTTCTGCCGCCAATATTGCCTACTATTCAAAGATCGTTAAGGAAAAATCAACACTCAGAAGACTGATAGGCGCCGCCACGGAGATACTCAATGACAGCTACAACTCCGCCACCGATATAGATAGTGTCCTTGACGAGGCGGAACACGCCATTTTCGAGATATCCGAAAACAAGATAAAACCATCCTTTTCCCCCATAAGGGAGATAATCAAGGACAGCTTCAGGACCATTGAGCAACTCTTCGAGAAAAAGGCACTTATAACAGGAGTGTCGACGGGATTCAAACGGATCGATGAATTGACGTCGGGGCTGCAGAAGTCGGATCTGATAATCATCGCAGGTCGCCCCAGCATGGGAAAGACTGCCCTGGCAATCAATATTGCGGAGCATGCCGCTATAGTAAATAATGTCCCCGTGGCTATTTTTTCTCTGGAAATGTCAAAGGAACAGCTGGCATTCCGAATGCTTTCGTCGGAAGGAAGGGTAGATTCTCAGAAGCTGAGAAAAGGCTGGCTGGGGGAGACGGACTGGCCAAAGCTGACCACTGCTGCGGGGAAACTTTCGGAAGCACCCATGTTTATAGACGACACACCTGCCATCTCCGTCCTCGAAATGAAGGCAAAGGCGCGAAGATTGAAGGCGGAAAAAGGGCTCGGTCTGATAGTACTCGACTATCTGCAGTTGATGAAGGGGAGAAATGCTTCAGCGCCGAGAGAACAGGAAATATCGGAGATAAGCCGCTCACTCAAGGCCTTGGCCAAGGAATTGGCAGTTCCCATCGTGGCCCTGTCGCAGTTAAATCGACAGGTCGAGTCGCGGACAGACAAACGGCCCCAGCTTGCCGATCTGAGGGAATCGGGGGCTATCGAACAGGACGCAGACGTCATCCTCTTCATCTACAGGGATGAAGTATACAATAAATCGGAAGACAATCCCGAACGGGGCTTTGCAGAAGTAATCGTCGGAAAGCAGAGGAATGGCCCCACCGGAATGGCCAAGATCGTCTTTCGGGAACAATACACACGGTTCGAAAATCCCGCCTGGGGGCCGGAAGATTACTGATCCGCCAGCAACTTCGGTTCGCGCTCAACATAGGGTATGGCAGTTCTCAGTTTTTTCAAGGCCTCTTTCTCGATCTGCCTGGCCCGTTCCCTCGTGATGCTAAATCTATCACCTATCATTTGAAGTGTTTCAGGCTTGTCCACCATGAGCCGGTGTTTCACTATGTAGGTTTCCCTCTCATTAAGCTTTGTGAGGGCTCCTGCAATGCTCTTTTTGGCGAGGGCCGTCTCTTCCTTCTTGATCAGTGTTTCTTCCTGGCTCTCACTATCGTCGACCAGGTGATCGACATACATCGATTCGCCCGTATCATCCATAGTGGCGTCGAGAGAGACATCCCTGTTATTAAGGCGAAGGTCCATTTCCGCTATATCGCTCTCCTTGACATTGAGGAGTTCGGCGGCCTCCTTAAAGGCATCGTCCTTGTGAGACAGTTCGGCAAGCTTCTTTTTTACCTGATTGAGTTTAAAAAAGAGCTTTCTCTGGGCCTGCGTGGTACCAATCTTTACGATACTCCACGATTTGATAATATAATTATGCATATAGGCTCGTATCCACCATACGGCATAGGATATTAGCCTGAACCCCTTGTAGGGATCAAATTTCTTGACGGCATGCATGAGGCCGATATTCCCCTCCTGAACGAGGTCAATGAGCTTGACACCGTATTTCTTATACTCGTGGGCAATCTTCACCACAAATCGAAGGTTGGAGGTGACCAGCTTTTCGGCCGCTTCCATATCGTTATGTTTTTTAAAGCGCACCGCCAGCCTGAATTCCTCTTCGGCAGTCAGTATGGCGAATTTGTTGATCTCTGCCATATAAAGATCTATTGTACTGGTAACAGCAGGTAGGTGCATTTTCTTAACCTCCTCAGAGACTTAAATCTTTATTTAGATATTAATATAAGCATCTTATATCCAGTAGTCACGTCTCATTCGGTCTTTTTTGTTCTCCCCTTAACTCCTTGACATCGATATGCTTTATTGCTACCTTATCAGCATAAAAACACTAAAACTTTAAACACTTTCGAGAGGAGTATCCTATGAATTCTTCCAACCAGTCAATCGTCGAATTTGCTTGTAAACTTGCAAAAGAGATCAATGCCAGGGCGATACTGCTCTACGATGAAGTCGCACAAGATATTCCGATTAAAGGAAACGATGAAGCATGCTTCGATACCATCCTTGTAACAAGGGGATCAGAAGATAAAGCACAAAAACCAAAATATTTCAAGGAAATTATTAATATCCCCAACATAAGCGTGACAAGGTTGAGCCAGGTAAAGATCGCCATAACGAAGGGAATCGCCGCTGGCCTGTTTGGAAAGGGAGATAAGTTGGTGTGCCTTACGGGACTATCCAAATTCGGACATATAGACAGCATGTTCATCATCGATGTTGACAGAGAGTTTGAAGTTCTTACATCGGAAGACATCTCCGACACCTTCGAAGGGGTATACCCCGAGGTTTTTGAGGCAATGTTGAATATCTCTCTGGAGCTGGCCGAGCAGGGGCGAGAGGGTCGCCCCGTGGGCACCATTTTCGTCGTTGGAGATCACGAAAAGGTACTCCAACTTTCAAGGCAGATGATAATCAATCCCTTTATGGGTTATAAAGAGGAGGAGCGAAATATTCTGGATCAGAATCTTCGTGAGACAATCAAAGAATTCTCCGCCCTCGATGGCGCATTTATCGTTAAGGAAGACGGCGTTCTGGTAGCGGCAGGACGACATCTCAGCGCCGCACTGGAAAGCAAGGATTTCCCAAAAGGGCTGGGGAGCAGACACATTGCCGCCGCCGGTATAACAGGGGTCACTAATGCCATCGCCATCGTCATATCGGAATCTTCAGGCGATGTGAGAATATTTAAAAAGGGTAAGACATTCGTCCATATCGAAAAGGTTGTAGAATAGGAAGTAATTATGAGATTCGATAAATTTACCGTAAAACTCCAGGAGGCCTTTCAGGAGGCCGAAGGGCTGGCAAACACATATGGTCACCAGGGTATTGATGTGGAACACATGCTCAGCGTGCTCCTCAGACAATCCGATGGGATTGTCCCCGAAATCGTAAAAAAACTTGGTGCCGATGCACAGAAGATAGAACATGAGATCGAAAGGGTTCTCGACGGGATGCCCAGGGTTTCCGGCGGAGCCTCGGACCAGAGATATATTACACAACGACTGAAGAGTATCGTCGATGCGGCATTCAACGAGTCGGCCCGCTTCAAAGACGAATATGTGAGCGTGGAACATGTCCTTATCGCAATTGCCGGTGAGAAAGAAGGTCATGCACGTCAGATACTCGAAAAATCAGGGATCACCAGTGACAACATCTTTAAGACCCTCGTATCAATCCGGGGGAATCAGCGGATCACCGATCCCAACCCGGAAGACAAATACCAGGCACTGAAGCGCTATGCAAGGGATTTCAACGAAATAGCGCGCAAAGGGGGCTTTGACCCCGTCATCGGAAGAGATGATGAAATACGGAGAATAATGCAGGTCCTCTCCAGGCGGACGAAAAACAACCCCGTTCTCATAGGGGAGCCGGGCGTGGGTAAAACGGCTATCGCCGAAGGTCTGGCGCAGCGTATCGTCAATGGCGATGTCCCCGATAGCCTGAAGGAAAAACGCGTGGTCGCCCTCGACATCAGTTCCCTTGTTGCAGGCGCGAAGTACCGCGGCGAATTTGAGGACAGGCTCAAGGCCGTTCTGAAAGAGGTAACGGAGGCCAGCGGAGAAATCATTCTATTCATCGACGAGATGCATACCATGGTGGGCGCCGGTGCCGCCGAAGGGTCCGTCGACGCCTCAAACATGCTGAAGCCGGCGCTGGCCCGTGGTGAGCTCCGATGCGTGGGAGCAACAACACTGAATGAATATAGAAAGTACATCGAAAAGGACGCGGCACTGGAACGGCGATTTCAGCCGATTATCGTCCAGGAACCGACGGTGGAAGATACCATCGCCATATTACGGGGATTAAAGGAACGATACGAAGTCCATCATGGGGTGAGAATAAAAGATTCAGCTCTCATCGCTGCAGCCACCCTTTCCAATCGCTATATCAGCAACAGATTCCTCCCCGACAAGGCAGTAGACCTGATTGATGAATCGGCCGCGCGCCTCAGAATCGAACTGGACAGCCTGCCCGCCGAAATAGACGCAGTGGAAAGAAAAATTATGCAGCTTGAGATCGAGCGCGAATCCCTGAAAAAGGAGACGGACAAAACGTCAAAATACAGGACCGGGAAGATAGAGAGAGAACTGGATGAGCTCAAGAAATCGAGAGATAAAATGAGGCTGCACTGGTCCAGTGAAAAGGAAGCAATCAAAGAGATACAGACCATCAAGGAAAAGATGGAAGAACTCAAGACCCAGGAGCAGACCGCCCAGAGGGATGGCGACCTCGCCAGGGCGGCGGAAATTCGATACGGGACACTGGTGGGACTGGAGAGAGAACTGGAGGAAAAAGCAGCCGCCCTCGCCCAGTCACAGTCTGACAAAAAGATGCTCAAGGAAGAGGTGGATGACGAAGATATCGCCGAAGTCGTAGCAAAATGGACGGGCATTCCCGTTGCCAGGATGATGGAGAGCGACATCGAAAAACTACTCCATATGGAGGAGAGGCTCGGCCAACGAGTCATCGGTCAGGAAGAAGCGATCAGTGCCGTGTCAAACGCCTTGAGAAGGGCCCGATCGGGCCTGCAAGACCCCAACCGTCCCATAGGATCATTCATCTTCATGGGTCCCACGGGTGTGGGAAAAACGGAACTCTCCAGGGCACTGGCCCAGTTCATGTTTGATGACGAGCAGGCCATGGTCAGAATCGACATGTCCGAATTCATGGAAAAGCATTCCGTCTCCAGACTGATAGGGGCCCCTCCCGGGTATGTGGGATATGAAGAGGGTGGATACCTGACGGAGGCCCTTCGAAGGAAACCCTACTCCGTATTGCTCTTCGACGAGATAGAAAAGGCCCATCAGGATGTCTTCAACATCATGCTTCAGATACTGGACGACGGAAGGTTGACGGATGGACACGGACGTACCGTGGATTGTAAAAACGCCATCGTTATCATGACGTCAAACATCGGCGGTCAGTGGATACAGGACTTTTCACTGTCTGAGGAAGAGAGACAGAAGAGGACCACCGAGACGCTTAGGGCCACTTTCAAGCCTGAATTTCTCAACAGGATCGACGATATCATCACCTTCCGGTCCCTCACAAGAACGGACATAGACAAGATCATTGATATCCAGATAGGCCGAATCCAGAAAAGACTGCACGACAGAAAGATCCATCTCACATTGACGGATGGGGCAAAGTCCTACCTGTCCAAGGCGGGGTACAGTCCCATCTATGGAGCCAGACCTCTGAAGAGGACGCTTCAGAAGATATTAGAAAACAGTCTGGCAACAAAGATACTCGATGGAACCTTTGCCGAGGACGATCATATTGTGGCAGACATAGATGAGACGGGTACCGTGGTCTTTACAAAGCAGTAAAAATAAGAGGAGAGATACACATGAATACATTGAAGACGGGCATTTTGCTGGGCGCCCTGACGGGGCTCCTGATGCTCATCGGCAGATACTTCGGAGGGCAGCAGGGAGTCGTCATCGCCTTTCTCTTCGCCTTGGTCATAAATTTCGGAAGTTACTGGTTCTCAGATAAGATCGTCTTGTCCATGTATCGGGCCACCGAAGTCTCCGAAAGTCAGGCCCCCGAGCTATATGGGACAGTAAAAACACTTGCCCTGCGGGCAGGCCTTCCCATGCCCAAAGTATACATTGTCCCCGGCAACACACCCAACGCCTTCGCAACGGGAAGAAATGAAGGCCATGCAGTGGTTGCAGTCACCGAGGGCATTGTGCGTCTGCTCAACCAGGATGAACTGGAAGGGGTTATTGCCCATGAGCTGACCCATATAAAAAACCGGGACATGTTGATTGGTTCCATTGCGGCTACAATAGCGGGGGCCATCATGATGCTGGCCAGCATGGCAAAGTGGGCCGCCATATTCGGCGTGGGAAGCAGAGATGATGATGAAGGGGGAGGAATCTTCAGTCTTATCATTATGGCCATACTCGCCCCTATTGCGGCAATGCTGATACAGATGGCCATCTCCCGTTCTCGTGAATATCTTGCCGATGAAGGAGGTTCACGCATATCGGGGAAACCCTACGGTCTCGCAAGCGCACTGGGAAAACTGTCTCAGGCATCACAGGCTATTCCCATGAATGCCAATCCTTCAACGGCACACATGTTTATCGTTAATCCGCTGACGGGGAAATCGCTGGCAAACCTCTTCAGCACCCATCCTCCCGTCGAAAAAAGGATCGCCCGACTGAAGGGAATGAGGCAGTTTTAACTCATCTGCCTCTTGGACATTTCACATCATTTGTGTTAGGTAATTTCTCTGAACCCGATAAAGGGAATAAGGGTGTTAACGAAATCATCAGGAGGAACATATGTCTGAGGACGGTGATGAAAAAGGATTTGTAATCAAGGATAAAAGGATCTTTGATGAGGGGGGAGAGGTCCGCGAAGACAAGCGTGGGGAACAGGAAGAGCGAATAAAAGAGAAGAAGGAAGAAGAAAAAAAGCCGGAAACCACGGAGAGCGCAGAGGAATATGCCTTTCCGGAAATAAATTTTCCCAGCTTTATTTTATCTCTCCATACATCAGCCATGTTTCAGTTCGGCGATATCTCCGATCCTGTCTCGAAGAAAAAGGTGCGGAACCTCCCTGCAGTAAAGCAGACCATCGACATACTGGATATACTGAAAAAAAAGACATCGGGAAACCTGGATGATGACGAAGGAAAACTTCTTGACGGCATCCTTTATGAACTAAGAATGAGATATGTAAAGGAATCGGCACAGTCGTGATTACAAGAAAGTCGCCTGCCAAGGTAAATCTTGTCCTTCGAGTCCTTAGAAAAAGGCAAGACGGCTATCACGATATCCTCAGTCTGATGCAACGAATAAGCCTCTATGACGAGATGGAATTCCGTCTTGTCGGTGCAGGCATAGAGGTAAACTGTCCCGGCAGCACCCTCCCCGAAGACAGGGGAAACATCGTTTATAAAACGGTGGAGACCCTCTTCTCTCAGGTGTCATCTTTTCAGGGTGTACATATAACAATCAAGAAAAAGATCCCTGTAGCAGCCGGGTTAGGTGGGGGAAGTTCAAATGCCGCAACTGCTCTCGTTACATTGAACGAGATGATGGACCTCAACTACAGCCCCGAGGAACTGATGAAGATCGGTGCAAAGATAGGGGCCGATGTTCCCTTTTTTGTCTTTTCCAGGACTGCATGGGCCTCGGGCATTGGCGATCGCCTTCATGAAGCAACCGATATGCCTCCCCTCTGGTTTGTCCTCATAAATCCCGGCTTTGCCCTTTCGACGAAAGATATATACGAAAGCCTAAATTTAGGATTGACAAAAAAAAGGATAAAGTATAGTATCCAGCGGTTTAGATCGGTACCACAGATTGTGGGGGCACTATCTAATGATTTAGAGTGCGTGTCCCTGAAAATCCACCCGGTACTATCGAAAATCAAAGAACTTTTAATTGCCCACGGGGCACTCGGTTCTTTAATGTCAGGGAGTGGCCCTACCGTTTTTGGATTATTCGGAAGCGAAACGGATGCGGAAGGCGCTGCCCATGAATTAAGAAAGTCACCTATAGGATCTGTCTATACAGCTCATTCTATATAGGTGTTCGTTTGGAAGTATTGGGGCGTCGTCAAGCGGTAAGACACAGGACTTTGGTTCCTGCATTCGGAGGTTCGAATCCTCCCGCCCCAGCCATTTTGGAAAGAGGAAAAATTATAATGCTTGACAGATTAAGGGTGTTTTCAGGAAATTCCAATCCTGCTCTTGCGAAAAAGATATGCAAAAAACTGGGCATTCCCGTCAACGATGCCCAGGTATCTCAGTTCAGTGACGGAGAGACGAGGGTTGAAATTGATGAAAATGTAAGAGGAACGGATGTATTCATCATCCAGTCTACATGTCAACCGGTTAATGTAAGTTTGATGGAACTCCTTATCATGATAGACGGTATGAAAAGGGCATCTGCCGACAGGATAACGGCCGTCATGCCCTATTACGGCTATGCGAGACAGGATAGAAAGGTTGTCCCGCGGGCTCCCATTACGGCAAAACTGGTAGCAGATCTCATTACAACGGCCGGCGCCAATCGCATCATATCGATAGATCTCCATGCGGGACAGATCCAGGGATTCTTCAATATTCCTGTAGATAACCTCTTCGCAACACCCATAGTTCTCGATTATTTAAAAACAAATCACAAGGAAGACCTCGTCGTGGTTTCACCTGATACGGGGGGAGTTGTCAGGGCGCGGGCCTTTGCAAAAAGGCTTGGATCATCGCTGGCTATCGTAGATAAGAGGAGAGACACGCCGAATGAATCGGAAGTTATGAATATCATCGGCAATGTAAAGGACAAATGGGCAATAATTCTGGATGACATGATCGATACGGCAGGCACGGTTACTCAGGCTGCGGTAGCCTTGAAGGAACAGGGTGCCATTGAAGTATCAACCTGTTGCACACATCCTGTATTATCGGGACCGGCCATAGACAGGATAGAGGCATCGCCCATTAAAGAGGTTGTCGTAACCGACACTATTCCGTTGCACAAAAGGGCCAAGGCCTGCAAAAAGATCAAGGTTCTCTCTGTTGCGGCGCTTCTAAGCGAGGCAATGAAAAGAATTTATTATAATGAATCAGTAAGTTCACTTTTTATTTAGGAGTTACAAATGAAAGCAGTTAAATTAAATGCCAGTACACGGAACGAATCCGGGAAGGGCGCTGCCCGAAGATTGAGAGCAACGGGATTTGTCCCGGCGATTTTTTACGGCTACGACACAGAGTCAACAATGATTCAAGTCGATTCCTCAGAACTCGTCAATATAGTGAAAGAGGGGAAAGGCGGAAGTCTCTTCGTAAAGCTGGGGATAAAACCGGCGAAGGGCAAGACTGTTGAAAAATTATCCATCATCAAGGACCTCCAGATTGATTCTCTCAAAAGAAAACTGGTCCATGCAGACTTCTATGAGATTGGAATGGACCGTAAACTGACTATCGACCTTCCCATCATCCTCCTGGGAGATCCCGTTGGCGTCGAAGAGGGAGGAGAACTGCAGCACCTCAAGAGGGATGTACAAATATCCGCTCTTCCCTCCATGCTCCCTGAAGAGATTGAAGTTGACATCAGCCATCTCAACATAGGCGATTCCATTAAGGTAGGAGACCTTTCCTTTGCAGAGGGGATTGAGATACTGGACGCCGAAGATGTCGCCATTGTCAATGTTACAATGATAAGGACGAGTGCGCTGGACGAAGAAGAAGAGGGAGCGGAAGCTGCGGTAGAAGAGGAAACCGATCAGCCGGAGGGCGACAAAGCGGCAGAGTAACAGGGCTTCCCGACAGGAGATCAGTTGAAGCTTATAATAGGACTGGGAAACCCCGGCACGCAATACGGATTTACGAGACATAACATGGGGTTTCTTGTTCTCGATGCCCTTGCCGGACAAGAGGGAATCGCAATGGCTGGCAGAAAATTCGATTCCCACATCGGCAGGGGAACGGTAGCCGGCATATCGGCCATCCTGGCCAAGCCACAAACTTTTATGAACCTCGCTGGAATAGCTGCCGGAAAGCTTGTTCGTTTTTTCAAGCTCGGCACTGAAGATATAGTAGTCGTTCACGATGATTTGGATTTTACTCTGGGAGATGTTCGGATCAAGGTGGGCGGTGGCGACGGGGGGCATAAGGGTTTGAGATCCATCATAGACCATCTCGGCAGTCCCGACTTTGTCAGGATTCGAGTGGGAATCGGTAAACCACACTCAAGATATGAAGTAGAAAGCTACGTATTGCGTCGCTTCTCTGAAGAGGAGATGAAAGGACTCCCTCCGATAATCACCGCTTCCTGCGATGCGGTGACGGAGGTTATTTCATCGGGTCCTCAAAAGGCAATGAACAAGTTCAATATGAAGGATACAAAAAAATTGAGTCAGGAGGTATGAGCGGAAGTTATGGAATTTTTAATTAATTATGCATGGTTGTGGTCAGTTCTTGGATTGGTGCTGGCGTTTGTCATCTATAAGTACGTGATGACTTTCTCGCCCGGGAACGACATTATGGTAGAAATTATGGAGCGGATTCATGCAGGGGCCATGGTGTTTCTAAAAAGGGAATATCGGATTATTGCGATTTTCGTCGTTATAGTCTTCATAATTCTCTTCTTTGCCTTGGAAAACAGGATGTCATCGGTGGCATTCCTCTCAGGGGCCATCGGGTCTTTAATGGCAGGTCTCTTCGGTATGCAGGCGGCAACACTTTCCAATGCCAGAACTGCTGAAGCAGCCAAGACCTACGGTCAGGGACGTGCCTTGACGGTAGCATTCTTTGGCGGTTCAGTCATGGGACTGTCCGTTGCTTCACTGGGATTGCTTGGATTAGGAATATTCTTCTACTTCTTTTCCGAAAAAGATCCGACGGTAATCAACGGTTTCGCCATGGGGGCATCTTCGATCGCGCTCTTTGCACGTGTCGGAGGCGGTATCTTCACAAAAACAGCAGATGTGGGATCGGACCTGGTGGGGAAGCTTGAAGCGGGTATCCCCGAAGATGATCCGAGAAACCCCGGCGTTACGGCGGACAACGTCGGCGACAACGTCGGTGATATCGCAGGAATGGGAGCTGACCTCTATGAGTCTTACTGTGGTTCAGTTATAGCGGCTATCGCCATAGCAGCCACGATGGGTAAGGGCATTGAAGGCATGACAATAAAATGGATGTCCCTGCCCATGCTTTTCATCATTGTTGGACTCTTCGCTTCAGTCATCGGGATAGGGTTATTTAATTTTCTTAAGAACATGAAACCCCAGTCGGCACTGAGCAACTCACTCTACATTGCGGGGGTGCTGTTTATCATCGGCTCATTCTTCGTGGTCAAGGCAACAACGGCAGACATGTCCGATGAATACCTGATGAGCCTCGGCATGATCAGCAAATTGGGGCCCTTCTGGGCAGTACTCGTGGGAATCGTTTCAGGCATGCTGATCGGGGGTATTACTGAGTACTACACTGCACGTAAACCGATACGAGATATAGCGGCGGCATCTCAGACGGGAGCGGCAACCAACATCATTGGCGGCTTCGCCATTGGACTCCAAAGTGTCGTACTTCCCGTATTCGTTATCGCAATGGCCATCTGGCTCTCCTTCCTTACCTGTGGCCTCTACGGTATTGCCATCGCCGGCGTCGGAATGCTGGGGACAGTGGGAATGACCATGTCTGTAGACAGTTACGGACCGATCGCGGATAACGCAGGCGGAATCGCCGAACAGGCCCATATGCCGCCCGAGACCAGAGAGATTACCGACGGTCTCGATGCAGTAGGTAATACCACGGCCGCCATCGGAAAGGGATTTGCCATCGGGTCAGCGGCCCTCACCGCACTTGCGATGTTCGCCGCCTACACGGCCACAGTAAAGACCTTTCCCGGATTCGAGAATTTTTCTCTCGAACTCACGGAAGCACGTGTCATTACCGGTGTCTTCCTCGGTGGATTGATGCCCTGCCTCCTGGCCGCACTCACCATGACAGCGGTAGGTGACGCTGCTTTTGTGATGATCAATGAAATCAGAAGGCAGTTCAGGGAGATCCCCGGCATTATGGAAGGGACAACACCCCCCGACACAAACACCTGTGTCGATATTGCCACCACGGCGGCATTAAAGCGAATGATTGTACCCGGTGTTTCGGCAGTAGTGGTACCCGTTCTGGTAGGCATACTCATCGGACCGCAGGCACTGGGAGGATTCCTCGCAGGCGCGACACTGGTGGGCGTAATTCTCGGTCTCCTCATGGCCAACGCAGGCGGTGCCTGGGATAACGCAAAGAAATACATTGAGCAGGGAAATTTCGGCGGAAAAGGTTCTGAAGCACACAAGGCGGGAGTCATCGGTGATACAGTAGGCGACCCCTTCAAGGATACCTCGGGCCCGTCGATGAACATACTGATCAAATTGATGTCCGTCGTTTCGCTCGTTACGGCTCCGGCAATTATTGCCCTTTACAATATGATCTATTAAGAGCAGACACAGAAAGTTCCACCATAAAAAGGGGTGAATTCATTCACCCCTTTTTATTAATGCTGCGGATAAAAGAACTTGACACATAATAATCGAGATTGATATAAATCAAAGCAAGAACATATCGTTAGTATAAAGGGTTATTATGATTGTTGTGCACATTCATAGAAATTTGTGGTAAAGGGCCTTCTCCTTTCATGGGAAGGCCCTTTTTTTAGCCCGCCACAGGCTTTTATCAAAGAGCAAGGAAGAAGGATATGACAAAGAAAAAAGTTGTCATGGATGCCGAGGCGATCGACAGATCCCTCACAAGAATCACATATGAAATACTGGAAAGAAACAAGGGCACGGAAGACCTGGTCGTTATCGGCATCAGAAGGGGCGGCGAATGCCTGGCCAAAAGGCTCAGTAAAATGATTGGAAAGATTGAAGGCACTGAAATCCCGATGGGTATTCTGGATGTCACCCTCTACCGGGATGATTTCATGACCAGCAAGGAGAAGCCCACGCCGAGGAAAACAGATATACCCTTCTCACTGGATCAGAAAAAGGTCATCCTCATCGATGATGTTCTTTTTACCGGACGAACTATCAGGGCGGCCATGGATGCCTTGATAGACTTCGGAAGACCCAGGCTCATCCAACTGGCCGTCCTTATCGATCGGGGACATAGAGAACTCCCCATTCGCGCCGATTTTATCGGAGGAAGTCTCCCCTCTGCACTCTGGGATGAGATAAAGGTAAGTCTGAACGAACAAATGGAAGGGGATGAGGTCTTGATTATCGAAGGATAATAGACTTCGAACTCGCGTCAGGGCCTTCCCGACTAATGGGATGTGATTCCTATGGCAGAGCATGACCCTTCCAACGAATAGGATTGAGGCAACAGTATGGAACTATCAAAAAAAGATATCCTCGACATTGGCGATCTGTCCGTCGAGGAGATAAATCTTATCCTCGATACGGCGGAATCATTAAAGGAGATATCTACGAGGAAGATCAAAAAGGTCCCCACTTTGAGGGGTAAGACCATTATCAATCTCTTTTACGAAGCCAGCACCAGGACCAGGACGTCCTTTGAAATAGCGGCCAAGAGACTGAGCGCAGATGCGGTAAACATCTCAACCAGCACCAGCAGTGTCGCAAAGGGCGAAACGCTTATCGATACGGCCAAGACCCTGGAATCCATGAGTCCCGACATAATAATTATCAGACACAGCGCCTCGGGGGCACCCCACATTCTTGCCCGATTATTGCAGCAATCAGTTATTAATGCAGGTGACGGCAAGCATGAGCACCCCACACAGGCACTCCTCGATATGATGACACTGAGAGAAAAGAGGGGGTCCCTTGAGGGACTGAAGGTAGCCATTGTAGGAGACATAGCGCACAGCAGGGTGGCACGCTCCAATATACACGGTCTGACAAAAATGGGGGCAGAGGTTGCCCTCTGCGGCCCTGTGGTGATGATGCCCAGGCATATTGAAAAACTCGGCGTTACCGTTCACCACAGCATGGAAGACGCAATCAGGGGCGTGGATGTGATCATGATGTTACGTATCCAGTTTGAAAGGCAGGGGACCAACACATTCCCATCCATGAGAGAATACTCAAAATATTATTGCCTCACCGGTGACAGGATCAGGCTGGCACATGACGACGTTCTGGTAATGCACCCGGGACCCATCAACAGGGGAATCGAGATTGCCCCCGACGTGGCCTACGGTCCCTATTCGGTCATACTTAACCAGGTTACAAATGGCGTTGCAGTCAGGATGGCACTTCTCTACCTGCTGGCAGGAGGAAAATGATGAAAATACTACTCAAGGGCGGACGGATCGTAGACCCTTCACAAAATATAGATTCGACAATGGATATATTGATAGAGGGAGACACAATCTCTCGCATCGAAAACACAATAGACCCAGTAGCGGGAGCGCAGGTTTTTGACCTGAAAGATAAGGTCGTTTCACCGGGATTGATCGATATGCACACACACCTGAGAGAGCCCGGTTTCGAATATAAGGAAACGATCCGAACGGGGAGTGAGGCAGCGGTGGCAGGCGGATTTACGGCCATTGCCTGCATGGCAAATACTGAACCCGTCAATGACAACCGTTCGATAACCGAATTTATTCTGAAACAGGCCCGGCTTGCCGATATGGCTCATGTCTACCCCGTGGCGGCCGTAAGCAAGGGACTGAAAGGCAAAACACTGGCGGAATTTGGTGAATTAAAGGATGCCGGGGCGGTTGCCCTTTCCGATGACGGCAATCCCGTCGAAGATAGCGGCCTCATGAAAAATGCCCTTGAGTATGCATACTCACTGGGGATGCCCGTCATATCGCACTGCGAGGATAAGGGCCTGGCGTCGGGAGGTGTAATGAATGAAGGCCTCGTATCCACACTGTTGGGCCTGCAGGGGATTCCAAATATCGCCGAAGATATCATGACGTCGCGAGACATCGCCATAGCAGGGTATACGGGAACATCTGTTCACATATCCCATGTCAGCACTGCAGGATCGGTGCGGGCAGTGAGAGAGGCGAAGAAGATGGGGATTAAGGTGACGGCAGAGACGGCGCCCCACTATTTCGCTCTGACAGACGATGCCCTGAAGGGATACTCTACCGATTTCAAGATGTATCCCCCCTTACGAAGCAGAGAAGACACGGAAGCTATAATGGCCGGACTCCAAGACGGCACGATAGACGCGATTGCAAGCGATCACGCCCCCCATTCTACCATCGAAAAGGATGTGGAGTTCGATTATGCCGCCAACGGCATCATAGGGCTGGAGACATCGCTTTCTGTCTCTATGAAACTCGTCGATGAAGGTATCCTTTCTCTGGGACAACTCATAGAAAAGATGAGTACAAATCCCGCAGCGATCTTAAAGATACCGAAGGACACGTTACAGAAAGGCGCCACAGCCAATATCACCGTCATAGACACTCACAAAGTCTGGACGGTAGACAGTGAACGGTTTCGCTCAAAAAGCCGGAATACACCCTTTCAGGGATGGCAATTGAAGGGTAAGGCCGTGCTGACCATCGTCAGCGGCAAAGTCAAATACTCAGAAATGGGCTGACGTCGCAACCTGTGGGCAATATCCCCATCGCCGAAACATTTGTAATGCCTTCCTGATCTCAGGACGGCCATTGTGGCAATTGCGCGACTGGCAGGTAATCTCAAAGTCGTGTTTACTCACACGATGAGTTCTTCCAATACCTGCCAGGGTAATCATCTTTCCTCTGGTAAGACCCCATACGACTGAAATCTAATTTCTTGTAGTATTGAAAAAGAAATGCTAGCTTACGACCACTTAATGTCCATTATGCCGGTGCAATCATGAAAAAAAGTAAAGAAGTGGATTATCTCAACCAACTAAAACAGAATATCGAGCTTAAGAAGGAATTCGATATCATCAATCTCTTTTCGAAGCTCCATCACGCGGACATTGCCGATCTCATAGAAAACCTGAAAGAGGAGGAAAAGATCCGCCTCTTTTCACTCCTCGATATCGAAAAGGCATCCGATGTTATTCTGGAACTGAATGACATCTCAAAAGAACAGATCATCGAAGACCTGTCCGACAAAAAACTGACGGAAATCATCGATGAAATGGACTCCGACGATGCGGCCGACTTTATTGCCGAATTGGACGAAGAACAGGCGAAAACCGTCTTGGACGGCATCGAACCTGAAGAGTCTGAAGACGTCAAAGAACTCTTGAAATATGATGAAGACACTGCCGGCGGCATCATGCAGTCAGAACTCATATCCATCCGGGAAGATGCCAAGGTGATGGATGCCGTCAAAACCATTGTAAATCTCTCCGATGAAATCGAATCTGTATACAACGTCTTTGTCGTCGATAAAGACGACCGTCTGGTAGGGACTATCCCACTTCAAAAACTGATCAGCAGCAAGAGAAGTCAGCGTGTTTCCGAGGCCATTGACCCCTCAATCCCCAGCGTCAACACCGATGTCGATCAGGAAGAAGTCGCGCGGATGTTCGAAAAATACGATCTCATCGCCCTCCCCGTCGTAGACCAGGAAAACCGTTTACTGGGGAGAATCACCGTCGATGACATCGTCGATGTCATGCAGGAAGAAACATCGGAAGACCTGTACCGTATAGCCGGTCTTCATGAAGATGACAGTGTATTCAACAGCCCCATGAGTTCAATAAAGAAGAGACTTCCCTGGCTCTTACTTAACCTGCTGACAGCCCTCGTATCCGTTCTTGTCATCGGTTTTTTTGAGGATACCATCAAGGTAATGGTGGTCCTTGCCGTTTTCATGCCCGTTGTGGCAGGACTCGGTGGAAACGCGGGAAGCCAGACACTGACTCTGATAGTCCGGGGACTCGCTCTTGGAGATATAACCTTTGAAAATTCGAAAAAGGCGTTCTACGGGCAGATATTAGTAGGAATCGCTAACGGTGTGCTCGTGGGGGTAGTCATCGGCATCATAGCCTATCTATGGAAAGGTATACCCATGTTGGGTCTCGTTCTCGGGCTGGCCATGATAATCAACATCTTTGTGGGCACACTGATAGGGACCCTGATTCCCCTCGGTCTGAAGCGGATGAAGTCAGACCCGGCCCTCGGTTCGCATATTTTCCTGACGGCCTTTACGGACGCCTTCGGATTTCTCTCTTTTCTCGGTCTGGCAACTATTTTTCTGAAATTACTGACATGATGAAAAGAACCACATATGAGGCATCGGCCTTCGTCCTCTCTTCCCTTGATTATGGCGAATCGGACCGCATCGTAACATTCTTCACAGACAGGTACGGAAAGATAAAGGGCATCGCAAAGGGAGCGCGGCGCAGTCAAAAGAGATTTGCAAATGCCATCGAATTGTTTTCTCTCTCCAAAATTCTCTTCTCCCGAAACCGTACGAATGGTCTCTTTTTCATAGAAAATTCCGACGTCATCGACCATTATCCAAAGATACGAGAGGACCTGGAAAAGACGATGGCGGCATCTTACATGATTGAATTGACGGAACAGTTCACCGTTGAAGGGAGAAGTAGCAGAAAGACTTTTTGCCTCTTAAGGGACTTCTTCCAATTCCTGGAGGGAGAACAATTCACAGAGGAATGTCTGAGGTTCTTCGAATTGCGTCTCATTAAACTTTCGGGATACGACCCGATCCTGGGGGAATGCGTAGTCTGCAACACCCCTCTCGATGAAATCAAGACACCCTGCTTCAGCGCCGCAGATGGCGGCATTGTATGTCTGAACTGCAACCAGCAGAACACCAATGCACTCCCCGTCTCCGTCGGCACAGTGAAAATGCTCCTCATGGGAAAAGAAATGGAGATGGCAAAGATCCACCGTCTCAATCTTTCCAGACAATCATCGAGAGAGAGCAAGGCAATCCTGGAAAGCTTCATACAATTTATCCTCGGAAGAGAGTTGAAATCGGTACGCATACTCAGAGAAATCCAACGACTGATGGCCTGAAGCAAAGTCACATCGCCGGCGCCTCTTCTCGTAACAGGTGATTTGATTTGCCTTGACAGTCCCCTACCATCATGCTAATTTTCCCACCAATTACCATATGAGTTGTAAAATCAAGGAGGAACGATGACCTTTCAGGATTTGATATTAGCCCTCGAAAGATACTGGGCCGATCAGGGATGTATTATCCAGCAGCCCTATGATATCGAGGTGGGAGCGGGAACCTTTAATCCCGCCACCTTCCTCAGGACACTCGGTCCGGAACCGTGGAACGTGGCCTACGTGGAGCCGTCGCGCAGACCCACGGACGGAAGATACGGGGAAAATCCAAACCGGTTGCAACACTACTACCAGTATCAGGTAATCATGAAGCCATCCCCCCTGGATATACAGAATATGTACCTCAATTCCCTGAAAAGCTTCGGCATTGATCCACTGAACCATGACGTGAGATTTGTGGAAGACGACTGGGAATCGCCCACGCTGGGTGCCTGGGGCCTGGGATGGGAAGTGTGGCTCGACGGAATGGAAATAACGCAGTTTACCTACTTTCAGCAGGTGGGAGGAATCGACCTGAATCTCATCAGCGTTGAAATAACCTATGGAATCGAGCGCATCGCCATGTACCTTCAGGAGATAGACAACGTCTATGATCTCGAATGGGCCCATGGAATAAAGTACGGTGATGTCCACCACAGGAGCGAAGTCGAATTTTCCACATATAACTTCGAAGAGGCGGATGTCCCCATGCTGAGGAAACTCTTCGATATGTACGAGGCGGAATCAAAAAGGATGGCCGAAAAGGACCTTGTATTACCCACCTATGACTATTGCCTCAAATGTTCCCATGCCTTCAACATACTCGATGCGCGCGGCGCCATAAGCGTCACGGAAAGAACCAGTTATATCGGAAGGATCAGAGACCTGGCACGGTTGAGCGCAGAAGGATATGCAAAACAGAGGGAAGACATGGGATATCCACTTATGGGCAGGTGGAGTAATAAATAATTTTACCTCTTTCGCATGTAAGTTCATCAACGACCGCATAAAAACCTTTTGCTTGGATAACTTTATTACGAAAGAACCATAATTTTTACAGTGGAGATATATTTCTTATGAGTAAGGAACTTTTATTAGAGATAGGGACGGAAGAGATACCGGCCCTCTTCCTGCCAAAGGCCCTTGAAGATATGAAGGCGATGATTGCAAAGGAGCTTTCCACCAAACGGATCGGTCATGGAGCAATTACGGCCATGACTACGCCGAGACGACTCTTTCTCCATGTAGGCGGCGTTGCGACGAGACAGGAAGACCAGGTCATAGAAAAACTCGGACCCGCCACGCGGGTCTCCTTCGATGAAGCGGGGAATCCCACGAAGGCGGCCCTCGGTTTCGCAAGGGGGCAGGGGATGGATATCGCTGAACTGGAACGGGTAACCACGGAAAAGGGTGAATATATTTGTGCCAGAAAGAAAATAACAGGAGAGGCAACAGAGACACTCCTTGCGCAACTGCTCCCCCCCTTTATCGCGGCGATCCCCTTTCGAAAGTCCATGCGCTGGATGAGTCTTGACATGCGCTTTGCCCGTCCCATCCACTGGATCGTCGCCCTCTTCGGAGGAGAGATTATCCCCTTTACCGTCGAAAATATTTCCAGCGGCAATATGAGCCGCGGCCATCGTTTTATGGCCCCCCAGTCCTTCGAAGTAAAAGGCCTCGACGATTACCTTCAAAAGACGCGGGAACATTTCGTCATAGTCGATCCCCGTGAAAGGGAACAAATCATAACCGAAGGAACGCAGAAGGCGGCCCGAGATGTATCGGGACAGGTCCTGAAAAGTGAAGAACTCCTCAAAGAGGTCACATTTCTCGTTGAATATCCCTCTGTTGTCTGCGGAAGTTTTGAGGAGGAATATCTCAACCTCCCCAAAGAGGTCCTCATAACGAGCATGATGAAGCATCAGAAATATTTCCCAGTAACCGATGATAAGGGCAATCTCCTGCCGCATTTTATAACCATCAACAATACACTTGCCAGAGATCCTGCCGTAGTGCGGCGCGGAAATGAAAAGGTAATCCGGGCACGACTGGCCGATGCCAAATTTTTCTTTGAAGAGGATCAGAAGATCTCCCTCGATGATCGTGTGGAGGGTCTCAAAGATGTCGTCTTCCACAGCCGCCTGGGAACTTCCTATGAAAAGGTAACCCGCTTCAAGAAACTTGCCCTCTCTATAGCGGACAAGATCAATCCCGCTATCAAGGACAACGTTGCGCGCACTGCCACACTTTGTAAGGCCGATCTGGACACACAGATGGTTGGAGAATTCGCCAACCTCCAGGGCATCATGGGACGAGAGTATGCCCTGATAGCAGGCGAAAATCCCGTCGTTGCACGGGCAATCTATGAACACTACCTCCCCGTCGCCGCCGGGGGAACGCTCCCGGAGACCGATGAAGGGGCCATTGTCAGCATCGCCGACAAGATGGATACCATATGCGGCTGCTTCGGTGTAAAGCTGATTCCCACGGGAACGGCAGACCCCTATGCCCTGAGACGGCAGGCACTGGGCATAATCAACATAATTCTCAACAAGGAATATCCCCTGCTCCTGGAAGAACTTATCGACACAAGTCTTTCCACCCTGGCAGACAAGTTAAAAAGGAATCCCGAAGAAGTCAAATCCAATGTCTTGGAGTTTTTCAAGGGGAGATTCGAAAACCAGCTCATTGCCCAGGGGAACTCCTACGATACGGTGGATGCCGTTCTGACATTCGGAGCATCGGACCTGGTCCGATCCATCAAGAAGATCGAAGCACTCAAGGTCTTCAAGGATCATCCCGATTTCGAACCACTGGTCATCGCCTTCAAACGAGTGGTCAACATCTTAAAAGACTTCACCGGCAAATCGATAGACCCGTCACTCTTCGAGTCGGATGAAGAGAGGAACCTCTACGATGCCTTCACCGAAATCAATAAAAGGGTCGTGTCGCTCGTTGGAGAAGATAAATACAAAGAGGCCCTTATAGAGATCGCCAGATTCAGAAAACCGGTCGATGCCTTCTTCGATACCGTCCTCGTCATGGCGAAAGACGAGAAGATAAAGTTCAACAGGCTCTCTCTCTTGAAGGAGATATCCACCCTCTTCTATCGCATGGCGGACTTTTCCAGGATCGTTACTGAATAAAAAAACGCCGCTCACGACGAATTTCACTGTGAGCGGCGTAATTTTCGATCAAACAATTGTGTTTCTTAATTGGTGCTAATTGCGATCTTTTTGATCTCCTTCGCTTCCGCCTTCGGCAGCGTAAGGGTCAGGACACCATCCCTATAGGCTGCCCCGACCTTATCTTCTTCCACTTTTTCGGGAACGACAAAGCTTCGATGGAAGGAACCGTAGTATCTTTCAACGCGATGGAAGTTATCTCCATTCTCTTCCTTTTCACGCTTCTTTTCACCTTTTATCTCCAAGACACCATCAGAAAAGGTTACTTCCACATCCTTTGAATCTATACCGGGGATCTCGGCGCTTACTACATATTCCTTATCATTTTCCGAAATATCGAAGGCCGGAACCCAGTTTTTCCCCTCACCGAAAATGGTGGGAGCTTCTATGCCATCGAAAAATTGATCTAATGAACCCCTCAGGGGAAACATCGAACTCTTTCTCGGAGTCAACTGTAACATTCTTGTCATGATATATAATCCTCCTTTTGGATTATTTTTTTATTTCTCTCAGTTATAATTTAAGTACTTTTTTATGCTAGTCAAGTGCGGGAAGGAATGCAGAGATAACGTCGTGGTAGGCGTTTGCCTCGGGGAATGTAGAAAAGGTTTGTGAAGGTGTGTTCAATAGACGAGGTCGAAGTTCTAGCTTCTCCAAAAGGAAGGAGCAAAGATTACCAACACGGTAAACACGTCTAAACGTCCAACCAGCATACTAAAAGAGAGGAACCACTTGCCGGCTTCAGAAATGTGAGCATAATTCTCGAAAGGACCAACCATTCCAAAGCTGGGACCAATATTCCAGACAGTAGCTACAACAGACATAAAGGCACTAAAAAAATCCATGTCGCTGAGAATGCACATCATCACACCCCCAAAAACGACAAAGAATATATTTATAACAAAATATCCCAATACGCCGTCAATGGCATTGGAATCGACGCTGCGACCATTGAGCCGAATCGGTGTGATCACCAGCGGTTGAACGATACGAGCCTGTTTTGCATACAGATATTTGCACAAGATAACCACATGAATGACCTTAATCCCGCTGGTCGTAGAACCTGCACAGGCCCCTAAAAACATTGAAATAAAGATAATCCCCTGTGCATCCTGAGGCCAGAGTTCATAGTCTGCCGTGATAAGACCTGTGGTAGTCAAAATGGAAACTACCTGAAATGTACCATAGCGAAATGCCTCTGTAATAGAGGGATATACCCCGTCTTTCCAGAGCAGAAAGGCAATGAGTGAACAGAGTGAAACAAGTAAGACAATATACCAGCGGAGTTCAGTATTTTCCCGGAGCGTTTTATGTTCCCCGTTAAATAAGTTATAATAAAGGATAAAGTTTACGCCTCCCAGGAACATCAAAATTATAATTACCCACTCAAAATAGGCATTGTTGTAGTACCCCAGACTGGCATTCTTAGTGGAATATCCCGCTGTAGCAAAGGCGCTGAAGGCATGGCATAATGAATCAAAAAGGGACATGCCCCCAATCCAAAGCAAAAAAGTTCCCAACATGGTCATTGATATATAGATAACCCATAACCATTTTGCGCAGTCTTTGATACGAGGTAAAAATTTTTGACTCTCCGGTCCCTGTCCGGGAGCAGTTTCAACTTTATACAGATACAACCTGTCAATTCCCAGCAAAGGAATTACCACGATAATCAACATGACAATCCCCATGCCCCCAATAAAATGGGTCATGCTTCGCCAAAACAGTAATCCATGGGGCAGTGCTTCAATATCATTGAGAATGGTGGCGCCCGTAGTGGTGTATCCCGACATGATTTCAAAAAAGGCATCGGTAAAGGAGGGAATGGCTCCATGAATAACAAAGGGTAATGCCGAGACCGCGGTAATAAGAATCCAACCCACGGTGACAATAATAAATCCATCCTTGACTTTTAAGACATGGTGTTCTCGAAATACCCACCATGCCGGCAATCCTACAGCCAAAGCAATTCCACTGGCAATCATGAGGGCGAAGACATCTCCTTCGTCATAAATGAAGGCGCAAATCATGGGAAATAAAAGCATGACTGCCGTAAAGAGCAGGCACATACCAAGAATGTTTAATATAGCGAAAATGTTTATTCTGCCTGTTAATCTCAAGTTAAGTATCTTTTCATAAATTTAAAGTTAGGATAAATCATTCATCTCTGAAGCAAAAAAAAACTCTCTCAAACCGGACAGCCTGTTCTAATTGATTAATGGTGATTTTAGTGATTATTTCAGTCAGAGTAACTTATCTTCTTCGGCAATCTCTTTGGTTTCAGTCCCTCTGTGGTCCATGTCAACAATTAATGGTTTATTGAAACTGGTTAGAATGAGAATAACGCTAATCGTTATACCAAAAATCAGGACAAAAATGGTAATACCCTTCATCAATAAGATTACTGCTCTTTCGTCACCTTCTGTCTGGAGGATTGATGCTTCTGTGAATTGTTCTATTCTCCTCAAGAATTTTCCCGATTCATGGTTGAGTTGTTCTTCTTCCCTTTCAATCTTTTTAATAGCGTCCTTAAATTCATATACTGTTCCGCGAGCAATCTCTTCAAAAATATTCAAGACACGACTGTTATAATTTGCATGTCCCTTTTCAATAACCTTCAGATGATTCAAAACCTCTTCAAATTCTCTTCGAGATTCTCCTGTATTAGCTGCGTTGATCGCTTCTTCAGCAATCTTTTCCCCTTTCTTAATCTCAACGTCTACCCCTTCAGCAAATCCATTAAAGACTTCCTTTGCTCCGATGAAATTCCCGGAAGCTTCATCATCGTCCTTCAGCTCTACAGCAAGGCGTAACGCTCTCTCGAACCAGACAGCTTGTTTTAATTGATTAATGGTGATTGCAGTGATTATTTCAGTCAGAGGAACATTGTTTCCAGTAATGTCCGTGAGTTCATTCCTGATACGGTTCATTTTTGAAAGAGTAAACCCCGTAGAAACGGCCATCAATGCCAGTAACACACCTATCATAAGAAGTAGAATTTGAATTCTTAGTGCTAACGTTTTCATACCCCTTCTCACAATACCTTCCTAAAAATTGCCAACTTCTTTATCCTTCTCCACTGTTTTGGAGAGGCTAAGGGCAACTGTGTTACGAAGACAGTAAACCATGCAACATCGACAACATTTAACGATACAACGTTAATGGGCTTCAGTCACACATGTCACCTTGACTTACAGAAATCGGCATCGTCTGTCAATGGAATAATACCAACACCTTACTCTATGGGGCGCCGATGATCGTGAAGGGAATAAAGTGTTCAGAAATTAGTGGCTCTACGCTGGTTCAATCTTTCAGATTGAACCATACCATTAGGAATTTTTCCTCTCTTAACAGTGCTGGTGTAGATGGTCGCGATAAACTGAGCCAAAAATGGTCGTTTAAAAGTGAGCCACTTCGGTGGAGTTCTTGGGAGAAAAGGTTATAGTATATAGTTTTTAATCTCAAGATAAGAGAGGTGGATGATTTGAAAAAAAGGAGACCGTTTTGGACATATTGTTACTGCAAAGAAAAGGACTGAGTCAGAGGAAGATATCAAGGAAACTGGGAATCAGCAGAAACACGGTAAAGAAATACATAGAAAACAAGGGATATCCTGAGGTTGATCGAAAGAAGAGGAAGAGGAAGATGAAGAGGAAGAGCCTGCTGGATCCGTTTGTTGATAACATTGATTCATGGTTTGAA
>CAYMYS010000032.1:0-27373 GCA_964394725.1 uncultured Syntrophaceae bacterium | reverse complement strand
TCCCTTCCCTTTTTCGATTACAGGCAAAATCAAAAAAATAAATGATAATGCGACGCATAAAAGGGAAATAACGCTATTCTTTTAGAAGCATTACAGTTAATGAATCTTTCGGACTAAAAGCGTGGAACATACAGTCAACTGAATTGCGAAAATAGCCTGATCTTATTCAAAATCCTTTGCCTCGTCGATGAGCATGATGGGGATATCATCCTTTATCTCGTACAGAAGCCTGCAATTATAACAGCTGAGTCCGTCACCAGCGTCGTTAAGATATACTTCGCCCTTGCATTTCGGGCATGCCAGAATAGCCAATAACTCTTTGCTGATCGCCATATTCGTCCTTTCAAAAAATGTTTCTATCCATATAAAAAGATAGCCTTACCTTTTTATCACAATCGTTCCCTCTATCCCTGTTAAACGGGATAAGTGTGTTAACGAATGTACTTCCTACCAGGAAACAAATTCTAACTAACCCCCACAAAGGGGATAAGTCCCGCTAAAGGGGATAAGTGCGGTCAAGAAATTGCTTTCGATGGAAACCAATTTCTACCTTACTAAAAGAAAACAGAGTAGCCGATTGTCCCGAAATTGTTATCAATACCCACATTCGGGTTTACCATGGCGGCATTCGACATGTGCCGCCGTCTGTATTCCACGGTAATTGCCGATTTTCCCGTAATAAAAAAGGAGAGTCCCGCACCTAGTGTGTCTGAAAAAATGAATCCGTTGGCCTGATCCGATGTATGCACGGAGATATAATGAGGTCCCACGGAACCGAAAATATAGGCGCCCACAGAATCGGTCAATGGGTACATATATTTAAGTCCCACACCGACACCACATTCAATATCCGTTTCACGATTGAATACGGGGTTGATCTGAGGTTCTACATAGAATGAGATGGTACCTGTGTGATTTTCAAGATCGGGGAAGAATTTTTTAAGATTCCATCCCATGCGCCAGATCAGGAGGATCGGTTCGTAATCCCCCTCCGCCACATCTCCCGTTCCATAACCCACAATGACACTCGATTCGGTGTCAGATCGGCTTGCTTCGGCGAGGCATTCTGATCCCGCTGCATGTGCATACGAATATAGAGACATAATCAGTACGATAACTACTACTAGAACGTGGATAACCCTGTTGATGTTCACTTTGACCTCCCCTTTATCTTCTTTTTCACGGCTTCCCAAACCTCTTCTACTGTAATATCCCTCATGCATCTTACGCTATCGCAGTGCTTCCGGAAACAGGGACTGCACTCCATATCCTTGCAAATTACCCTATGTCCCCTGCCATATGGCCCTGTCCGCACTGGATCGGTCGGACCAAAGAGTGCCACAATCGGGGTTCCCATTGCCGCCGCTATGTGCATGGGACCTGAATCGGTTGTCACCAGGAGCGCAGCTAATCGATACAGGCATGCCAGATCTTTGAGCGATGTCTGACCCTCCAGATTTATGGAGGGATTCACCATGGAAGATTGAATTCGCTCAATGCTTTTTTCGCCGGCACCCCCTGTAAATACAACGGGCGTTCCCAGTTCCCCGATGATCCTGTCGGCTAAACGGGCAAATTTCTCATCCTGCCAGAGCTTCGTCTCCCAGAATGCTACGGGATTTATTGCCACAAAAGGGGCATTAATGTCAATGCGCTTTGCCTGTAAAAGGCTTTCGACCTTCCTTTGATTGTCTTTCTCTATCTGGATGATAAATTCCGGATTTCCCTCTTTGCCACCCAGGTGTCTGACGACGTCAAGATACCGATCGACGGCGTGTTTCCCCATGTCCTCATATATCTTTTCGTTGTAAAAGAGACCACTCAATTCCTGCATGCTGTCATACCCCATTTTCCTGCGAGCACGACTGAGATAGACAATAATGGCACTCTTGAAGAGTCCGTGAAAATCGATTGCAAGATCATACCTGCGATCCTTCACTGTTTTGATGAGGAATCGGATTTCCCTCATCGTTTTTTTGAGGGAGCGCAGTTCTTTCAGGCTTTTTATCCAGCGTTTTCTATAGGATATAATGACCCTGTCAAGATGGGGATGATTTGTGATTATATCGGCGGCTGATTCTTCCACAACCCAGGATATGTGGGCATGGGGATAAAGGGTTCGTAAAGCTGTAAGTGACGGAAGGGTGTGCACAACATCACCGATGGCACTCAATTTCACTATGAGAATATTCATCGTTTTTGATCCTTCAGTATCCACTTCACTGCATCCAGGATATCGGATGCTACGTAGACAGCCTTTTCCAATACATCTATATTCTTTCCATACCCTGTTCTGACAAGTATACCCTTCACCCCGGCATTATGCGCGGCTTCAATGTCCTTCGGATTATCTCCGACCATGTAGGAGGTCGCAAGATCGATATTCAGCTCAGCTGCCGCCTTTTGAAACATTCCCGTTTTTGGTTTTCGACAATCACATTGCCTTGTGTATGTGCCCTCCCCTTCATTAGGATGATGGGGGCAATAATAAAAGCGATCAATGTAAGCGTTATTCTCTCCGAGCAGCTTATTCATCCGGTTATGGACGATTTCCAGGAACTTTTCATCAAAGAAACCTCGTGCCACTCCTGACTGATTCGTAATTACAACAGTTCTCATTCCTGCCCTGTTGATCAGGCCTATTGCCTCATAACTGAAGGGAAATATCCTCAAGTCTTCCAACCTCGACAGATACCCCACCTCTTCATTAATTGTTCCATCTCTGTCTAAAAAAACAGCTCTCACTTTTTCCACTTACTATCTCCCGCCCGATTAGTTGGAAGGCTTTGAACTGCGATTTTTTGTAAGGAAGCATCGCCGTTGTCTTTTTGACACTATCGTAAAAAGTCTTTTTCGAGTGGATTAGAACATTTTGGGGAAAAGATGATTGCGTTGGTTGACGTTAAGAAAATCTAATTGTTTGAGTTCGTAAGCACGAGTTTTAGATTTTTAGCCAAACGCCGAAATCATCCTCAAAACGGTCTTCAAAGAAGAAAAATTGACCTTTTACGAGTACACCCTTTTTGATTCATTCAACATTACCGAATCCTTTTTTTTTACACTTTTTTTCAAGCTACGAATTTTTCTCATATAGAAAAGTGTGAGTTGTTCAGAAGCAGCCCTTCTGCCGCACTGAACACTTCGTCAACCCCTATCATATCCATGCATCGAAAATCGGTAGGGCACACCTTCTTCAGACAGGGACTGCATGCAATATCGTGGTGGATAACGATGCTCTTTTCCCCCACCGGTGATGTCGTAACGGGATTTGTGGGGCCAAAAACTGCCACCAGAGGGATACCCAACGCTCCGGCCAGGTGCATTAAGCCGGAGTCATTCGTAATAAAAAGCCTACACGCCGCAATGAGGGCAATGGCCTCTTTCAGTGATGTTGTGCCTGCCAGATTGATGAACAGATTTTTTGAATATTGCTGAAGCGATTCCGCCCTCTCTTTATCGCCCTTACTTCCAAAAAGAATTATTTTAGCAGAAAAGGTGTCAACCAGTTTGTCTCCGACCTCGGCAAACCGTTCGGGAAACCACATCTTGGCCGGTCCGAAGGTTGCTCCAGGTGCCATGCCAATTAGGGTGTCGTCCGGTTTTATATGATGACGATTCAGGATATCCTGAGAAATTTTTTTGAACTCTCCGTCCATCGATAAACAAGGTGCTTCCCCTGCTGGCTGAAATCCCAACGATTTCAGCATCTCAAGATAATAGTGGATCTGGTGTATGGCCCTGATCTCTCTCGTTCTCTGTACCGAATGGGTGAGGAGCACCCCCCGCCCGTCAGAGTTATACCCCATTCGCAGGGGTATCCGAGCAAGCCAGGCAATAATGGCGGCTTCTATGGCGTTCTGAAGGAGGATTGCCATAGCAAAATTTCGCTTTTTCAATTGGCCGGCAAGTCTCAATTTTCCTGCTATTCCATCGTGAATGCCCGGTGATTTATACTCTATAACATCATCGACATCGGGAGATATGCGATAGAGTTCCGCCACCCACGGTTTTGCCAGCACTGTTATCCGTGAACGAGGAAGACTATGCCTGACCGCCGATATCGCGGGCAGTGTCATGATGACATCGCCGATCCAGTTTGTTCCCCTGATCAGTACAGGTTTCCTTGTATCGAAGGGAATTTTTTTTGAACTTCTTACCTTCATTCATCCTTCTATCTGCGTTTTTTTTGTCTTCCATCGCTGGTGTAGCCAGAAGTATTGGTTCGGGTATTTTCTCACTATATCTTCGATGATATCGGTAAATTTTTGCGTGTTTTGAAAAAGGTCTGCTTCATGATTCCCGGTCTTTATGATTTCGACTTCCTTCTGAATAACTATTTTGTGTTTTCCATCCGGTTGCCTTACTACGAAAATAGGCACTACGACTGCCCCTGTTTGAAGGGCCAGAGCAGCAAATCTTTTTGTCGTCGATGCCGGTCTTCCGAAAAAGTCTACAAACACCCCTTCCCGCCACGATACATTCTGATCGATCAACACGCCGACCATTTCATTTTCTTTGAGGAGTTCAACAATCCTCTTTGAAGCCCCTCCTTTTGGAATTATCTTATGCCCCGTATAACTTCGAAACCAGGCCACAAAGTTTTCAAGGACAGGGTTATCCAGTACACGGTATATGATATGCACCCGTATGTTTTGCAGGCCTAAACATGCACCGCCCAACTCCCAGTTTCCGAAATGGGCCGTATAGAAGAGTATCCCCTTCCCCTTTGAAAGGGCTCGTTCGTAATGTTCAAGACCTTCAAACTCGACCCATTGGTGCATATTGTCCGGGGTAAGGGAAGGGATTTCAAAAAATTCCGCCAGCGTATTCCCCAGACTGAGATAGACCCCTTTGGCAACTCCGGTTATTTCAGACAAACCCTTTTCAGGGAAGGCACACATCAGATTGTGGAGGGTTATTGCCCTGTGTTTCTGGGACAGGTGGTATAAAAGCATGAGAACGGACTGAAAAAGAAATCTTCTCAAGGTAATGGGAATAGAGGCGAAGAGAATAAGTACCGTCCGTGTAATAAGCGTCTTTTTCATAGCTCTCTCGACCTGTCCTTACTGTTTATGCCAATTTTGTAAGAATGCATTCTTCAAATTTTCCCAGTGGTTGTACTTCCATCGTGATCTGGAGGATAAAGATATCTCTCAAGCGGTCAGCAAAGTCAATCAATTTCATGTAATCCTTTCCCGTCGTCAGAATTATCTCTGCCCCGCTTGCCGATGCAGCCCTTGATATTTTCATAAGGTCTTCTCCTTTGTATACATGGTGATCGGAAAAGACCGCAGTCCCTACCATTATCCCTCCCAGGGATGTGATCGTTTGTATGAAATTATCCGGCTGGGCAATCCCTGAGAAGGCGAATATCTTTTTGCCTTTCAGGTGATCGCAGGAAAGGATTTCTCCAGTGTGACCCTTCATGACATCTTGTGCTGTGCGACATCCACTAAAGAACGGTTTCTCTGGAAATCGTTTTTCAACCATATTGGGTATCGATGGAGCACTCTTTCTCCCGGCACCAGTCTCGATAAGTATATCGGCCCTCTTCACTGAACCGGTGGGTTCGCGGAGGCCTCCGCCGGGGATGAGTAGTCCGTTGCCGAAGGGCCTCTTCGCATCCAGGAGAAGGATGTCGACATCTCTAAAAAGGGCGCGGTGTTGGAAGGCATCGTCAAGAATAATCAGGTCTATATCAAAGCATTTGAGAGCATATTCCGCTGCAATGTACCTATTCTTTCCCGTAATAACTGGTACATGGGAAAGTGATTGTGCAATCAAAACCGGTTCATCGCCTGCCTCGTGGGGTTTCATCAATACCTTGTTGCCATCGGCAACGATATTGACGGGATTCCGGCTTTTTCCTCCATAGCCCCTGCTCACAATAGCCGGACGATAACCCCGTTCCTGAAGAAGCCGTGCCAGCATGATGACTGTGGGGGTTTTCCCCGTTCCCCCCACTGTTATATTGCCGATACTGATGACTGTAACCCCGACCTTCTTTTTTGTTAATATGTCGTGGTCATAGAGGATATTTCTGAGGGAAACGACTCCGCCATAGAAGAGTGCAATCAGATATAACGGGAAAAGCCATATGGATTTTTGATCCTTATCTATGATAGTGGAGAAGATTGTATGAATGGTTCCCATAGTTTACCAATTACAGAAATAAAACATATGCCGCCGTATATATTGAGCCTTGCTGTTCCGGTGATTCCTGAACTTTCAAACGTTCACTCACATTGAGGGACTATCGTCTTTTAACTGTAAGTTGTAGAGTTTAAAGTATTCTCCCTTCTTGTTCAGGAGCGATTCGTGAGTCCCTTCCTCAACTATTTCCCCATCGACTATGGCTATGATACGATCTGCATTTCTGATGGTAGAGAGCCGGTGGGCGATAACGAGGGTTGTTCGCCCCTTCATGAGATTCTCCAACGCCCCCTGAACTTCTATTTCAGACTCCGTATCAAGTGATGATGTGGCCTCATCCAGAATCAGTATGGGTGCATTCTTCAAGAGTGCTCTCGCTATGGAGATTCTCTGACGTTCCCCGCCCGATAATCTGGTTCCCTGTTCGCCGATGACCGTGTCAAATTTATTGGGAAGATTGAATACAAAATTATAGGCATTTGCCGCCTTGGCCGCCCCTATGATGTCTTCTTCACACTTTGTTATGTCACCATAGGCAATATTGTTTCTGATTGTGTCATTAAAGAGAAAGGTCTGCTGGGTGACGATCCCGATTTGAGCCCGGAGTGATTCAACGGAGACGTCTCTGATATCGTGACCATCGATCGTAATCTTTCCTTCGCTCACATCGTAAAACCGGGGAATAAGGTTAACCAGTGTCGTCTTTCCACCACCACTCATGCCAACGAAGGCCACCACCTCACCCTGTTGAATGGCAAGGTTTATGTTTTTCAAAACAGGGTCATCATCATAACTGAAGGTAACATTATCTATCTCTATCTTGTCGGATATCTTCGGGAGTTCTACTGCATTTTCCCTATTCATTATTTCAGGAGTTTCGTCCATGACATGGAAAACTCGAATAGCGGCAGATATTCCCTGCTGAATCGTATTATTGACGTTGGTAAGCCGTTTCACCGGTTCATAGAGCATGATAAGGGCGGCGAGAAAGGAAAAAAAATTTCCGGGAGTCGAGACCCCCTTTAATACCTGCAGTCCACCATAAAAAATAATAACCGCAATCGCCAGGCCACCAAGAAATTCCATAAAGGGGGTGGACATGGCCCGTATGGATACGGCTTTCATGAAGAGTCTGAAGAGAGACTCGTTTTCCCTTGCAAACCTCTCTCCTTCATAATCTTCCATCCCGAAGGCCTTCACTATCCGTGCGCCCGATATGGTTTCCTGAAGAAGACTCATCACCCCCCCCATGGTAACCTGGGTCCGAGTCGCTACCTTCCTCATCATTTTCCCGAATTTTGCTATGGGATAAATGGTCAGGGGGAAGACAACGGTGGCAATTAGCGCCAGCTTCCAGTCACGATAGAAAATCAGGAAGATAAGGCCTACAATCGTAAAGGAATCCTTGCAGAGACTCGTTACTGCTTCCGACACGGCCCCCTGAATAAGGCCTACATCGTTAGTGATGCGTGACATGAGGATGCCTGTGGAATTCTTCGAGAAAAAGGAGAGAGACTGTCGCTGTATGTGATTGTACAGATCGCTTCTCAGGTCGGTTATTATTCGCTGGCCGATGAAATTCATAATGATCGTTTGACCATAGCTGCAGGCACCCTTGATGGCATAAATTATGATAACGGCTAGGGGTATCAATTTCAGCATACGCGCATCTTTATTGATGAAGATGTCATCAAGTACCGGTTTGACAAGGGCTGCAAGGGCTGCCGTCGTCGCTCCTACTGCGAGCATACACAGTGTAGCAAAGATAAATTTGGAAATATGAGGCCTGACAAGTCTTAAGAGCCTCTTGAAAATAATCATGAATGTACCCTCGTATATTAAGTCTGAAGAAGCCCGCAGGCCATGACGGCTGCCCTCCTGGCTGCGCCCGGCTTCCCCAGTTTTTCTTTCACTCTTCTCAGTTCTGCCTTAATGTCCATCTTCCTGTTGTTGTCGGTCAGAATATTGAAGACTTCATCGGCCATTTTTGCAGCATCGACGCTACCCTGAATAAATTCGGGGGCAACTGTTTTCCCCGCTATAATGTTAACCAGTCCTATGTGATCGATATCGATAAATATCCGGCCTAAAAGATAAGATAGCGGCGAGATCTTATAAGCAACTATCATCGGTGTTTCCAGAAGGGCAGTCTCCAGCGTGGCAGTTCCCGAGGCAACCATTGCAATGTCCGCGGAGGCTATCGCATCATAGGTATCATTTTTGATAACCTTGATATCGAGCGAGCACTGCCTTATAAAATCGGACAGAGAATTCATCTTCATCGTATCGGCCAGTGGTAGAATGAACTGACAGGCGGGAATCTTCTTTTTTAAGATTTCTGCTGCCTTAAGCATCTCAGGCAAAAGCTTTGCCACCTCGTTTTCTCTGCTTCCGGGGAGAATAGCCACCGTTGTCACGTCCGGTTTCAACCCGAATTTCTGTGATGCTTCTTTTCTCGTGTACTTTGTTTTGACAACATCGAGAAGCGGATGCCCAACAAACCTAACATCAAGTCTTACATCTTTATAAATCTCCTCTTCAAAGGGAAGTATAACGGCCATGCTATCGACAATTCTCCCCAGACTGTACCTTCTGCTTTTTCTCCATGCCCATACCTGAGGACTGATGTAATAAAAGACCTTTATCCCATATTTTTTTGCCGCCTTTGCCATGGGCATGTTGAAATCGGGGTAGTCTATGAGAAGCACAAGATCTGGACGGGATTTCCTCAGCGATTCTTTCAACTGTCGCCTGACTTTCAGTATGAATCCCAGTTTGGAAAAGACCTCGGTAAGTCCCACGACGGCCATATCTGCCGAATCGGCGACCAGGTCAACCCCTTCTTTTTTCAGTCCTCTCCCCCCGATTCCGTAGAAAGATAAACCCGGCCGTAATGCTTGCATCTCCCTTACCAGGTTTGCACCATGCAGATCCCCCGATGCTTCCCCTGCAATAATCATAATCTTTTTTGTCCGCAGACTATCAGGCATTATTAATCACATCACAAATACGAAGCAGTTCCTGCTCTGTCAGTTCCGGAAACATGGGGAGGGACAATACTTGGGAGGCACATTGTTCGCTTATTGCAAGGATGTCTATGCCGAGATTAGAGAATACTTCCTGTTTATGCAGGGGGACGGGATAGTAGATTGCCGATGCTATATCGGAATCGGTCAGGCTCTTCCCGATGGCATCTCTGTCTTTCGATCTTATCGTGAACTGATGATAGACATGCAGTGATCCATCCTTTGACCCGGGAAGAATGATATCCTCTCTTTTTATACGTGCACAATAGATAGCTGCGTTTTTTCTACGCAATTCATTGAATGTGTCTATATGCTGGAACTTGACCCGCACTATGGCCGCCTGAATGTCATCAAGCCTGCTGTTATAGCCGATCATTGTGTGATGATATTTAACTGAGGTCCCATGATTCCGCAGCATTCTTATCTTCGATGCCAAGGCATCATCGTCGGTGATGATCATTCCTGCGTCACCATAGGCGGCAAGGTTCTTACTGGGGAAAAAACTGAAACACCCGCAATCTCCAAAAGTGCCGACCTTTCGCCCTTGATATTCGGCGCCGAAGGCCTGGGCACAATCTTCGATAATCTTCAAATCATACTTTCTGGCTATTGCAACGATTCGATCCATCTCAGCGGGATGGCCGAATAGATGAACGGGTATGATGACTTTCGTTCGCCCGGTAATCTTTTCCTCGATTTTATCGGGATCTATGTTGAATGTTACAGGGTCAATATCGACGAATATGGGCACTGCCTTGAGATGGGATACGACCTCTGCAGTGGCGATAAATGTAAAGGGAGTGGTAATCACCTCATCCCCTTCTCCTATTCCGAGGGCATCCAGGGCAAGAAGGAGGGCATCCGTACCACTTCCGACACCCATTGCGTGGGAAAGGTTATGATACAAAGCAATTTCCTTTTCCAAGCTTACCGTCTCTCCTCCGAGTATAAAATGTGAACTTTCGAGCACGCTCTCTATTGCTCTATCGATGTCGGATTTGAGGGCATTATACTGTCTTTTCAGGTCCACCATGGGGATCATGTCAAACAACCTCCTCTTGAGCCACTTTCATCTTATCGATTATTTGAATAGCAAGGTCCAGGGATTTTCTCCCTTCTCTTCCGGAAACGAGGGGAGTATTTCTCGATACTACTGAGCGTATAAAGGATTTTATCTCTTCTCCCAGGGGATCACGGTCTTTTATCTCAACATTGTTGCTTATAATTTCCGTCTGTCCGTTGTCGCCCTGTTTTCTGGAAAGAGAAACAAGTTCTCTCCTCCCATAATCAACGGAATGATACCCCTCATAACTAAAGAACCGTATCTTCTGCATCTTTTTACTGGTCACCCTGCTGGCAGTAATGTTTGCCACACACCCGCTTTCAAAGGTGATTCTCGCATTGCTTATGTCTATTTTATCGGAAAGTACGGAAATTCCCACTGCTTCGACATTTGCTGGACGTGAGTTGACGACATGCAAAATTATATCAAGGTCATGAATCATCAGATCGAGGACTACGTCCACATCGGTTCCTCGGTGGAAAAAGGGATGCAGACGGTGCGATTCTATGAAGAGTGGTCTCTCTATGATTGTGTCCAGGGCTCGTATCGCCGGATTAAATCGTTCCACAAAACCAATCTGGAGAATTGCCCCCTTTGATTCAGCTATTGATATGAGTTGATCCGCTTCTTCAAGTGTCGACGTCATTGGCTTTTCAAGGAGTGTGTCCACTCCGGCGGAGAGAAAATCCCTGGCCACGATATAGTGCGCATTCGTTGGGACGGCAATGCTTACGGCATCCACGTTCCCTATAAGGTCACGGTAGTCAACGAAGGCCTTGCAATTAAAACGCTCCGATGCCTTCCGGGCACGTTCCTCCACTACATCGGCAACACCGATAATTTCGCAGTTATCGAGCATGTGATATTTCTTGAGGTGATAGGTACCCAGATGACCCATGCCTACAATACCTATTTTTATCGTACTCATGTTCTCCTCTATCTACAGACTCCACGCTCCGATTTTTCGATAAATTCAATAAAATGCTCTACCTCTGGGAGATTTTCGAGATCGCTGCGCACTTTTTCTATTGCCTTGGAAAGTAGGAGGGATGACCTGAATATGATTTTATATGCCTCTTTCAATGTCCTTATTGTTTTATCTGCAAAGTTACGTCTCTTCAGTCCTATGAGGTTGAGCCCGTGAAGTTTTGCCCTGTTTCCCGATGCTGTGACATAGGGGGGAATATCGAGTGTGACGGCAGAGGCGCCTCCAATTATGGCGTGACAACCGATCCGTGTAAATTGGTGGATACCCGTCAGACCCCCGATAATTGCGTAATCTTCAACATGAATATGGCCTGCCAGATTGGCCGAATTAGCCATTACGATATTGTTGCCCAGTTTACAGTTGTGCGCAATATGGCAGTAGGCCATGATTAAATTATTGTCTCCCATGGCGGTCATGCCTATATCGGCGGCAGTGGCCTGATGTATGGTAACGAATTCACGGATGGTATTGTTATTACCAATGATTACCCGGCACCGTTCCCCCCCGAATTTCAGATCCTGCGGGACAGCCCCTATGGCAGCAAACTGAAATATTCGACAGTTCTTTCCGATATCAGTGGGACCCTCTATGACTGCGTGTGAACCGATGGTTGTCCCCGCACCTATCTTCACATGGGGGCCTATGACACTGTAAGGCCCTATTTCAACGCCCTCATCAATATCCGATTCAGCTGATATAATTGCAGTGGGATGGATTTTCATTCTTTTAAGTCTTCCAGTTCCTTTTCCAGTATCGCTAATTTTTGCGAGAGAGTTTTAATGGTTTTCCTCATCTCGGGCAGCTTTGCAATGCATGCCTGCGTCCGAAGCCAATCTCTGTGGGGCCTATGAGGAGATCCCGCTACTATATTATTTGACCCTATTCCTTCATGGACACCTGACTGTGCCGCAATCATGACATTATTCCCAATTTCGATATGCCCGACAATCCCTGCCTGCCCGCCGACTATTACGCTCTTTCCGAGTTTTGTGCTGCCCGAAATCCCCACCTGTGCAACGATGACGGAATTCTCTCCAATAACCACATTGTGGGCAATCTGGACCAGGTTGTCTACCTTGGTCCCTCTTTTTATCCAGGTTTTCCCCAAGGTAGCGCGATCTATGGTGGTGTTCGCTCCAATCTCGCATTCATCGTCTATCTGCACGATCCCTGTCTGGGGCACCTTCATATTATCCCTTCCGGGATGTGCAAAACCGAATCCATCACTCCCCACGACAACACCGGCATGAAGGATTACCCTGTTGCCTATGATGCATCGCCTGTAAATAGTCACATTAGGGTAGAGGACCGCATCTTCACCGATAACGACACCATTACCAAGAGAGACACCGGGATGAAGGATTGCCCCTTTCCCTATCCGCGTCCCGCTGCCCACATAGACTCCCGGGTAAATAGTAACATCTTCTCCGATTAGGGCATCCTCGCCGATACAGGCATCGCTACTGATTCCTGTGGGATTTCGTCCTTCGGGATAGAACAAAGCGAGGGCCTTGGTCAAGGCGATATAGGGATCGTTAACTATGATAAGGTTTTTGCCGGATTCCCTTATCTCAGAAGAAACTATGACAGCCGATGCTTTTGTCTCTTTGAGTTTCTTTCTATATTGCGGGTTTGCTATAAAGGTCAGATCACCTGCACGGGCGTCATCAATCCCTCGTATGTCCTTAATAACAACATCACCATCTCCCGATATGGTTCCTCCGATGTGCTCTGCAATCTCCCGCAACTCTCTGTTTATTGCCATTCAATAATTACCATGTCTATTTTTTGGAATGGTACAACTTGTTATACTCTTTGATTACCTTTGCCGTCAGATCGTTTGCCTTGGAATGATAGAGGAGGACTCCCGTATATTGTCCGGAACTGATATCCACGATCATTGCATAACTATCTTTTTCCCCTATTTTCTTCGCAGTTTTTATTATCTCAGGGATCAACCTCTTTTTGATTGATTGTTCTTCTCTAGCCAGTTCCTCGTTTGAATCTTCAACGAGTCTTTTGTAATCTTTAAACTGCGCCTGGTAGTCCACTTCTTTCTTTCCAAATGCCTCTTTGGTTAATACAAGCCGCTGCTTTTCAAGCTCACTTTTAAGGGTTCTGAGTTTCTCTTCCTTTTCCTTTAAGATGACCTTCTTCTTCTCGACCTTTATTTTTACAACTCCAAATTCCTTCTTTCCGGCATCGGATTGAAAGAATATCTTTTTAACATCGACAAATCCTATTTTGTCAGCCGCGATAGCTGACGCACTACATACAAACAAAATAACTGCAATTAAAAGGCATACACTTTTCTTCATATCTTTCCCCTTATCTTTTAATATCTCTACATAAACATGCCTATCGTGAATTCCCACCTGCTGGAGGCTTCACCTTCCTTTTTATCCAGGACATGCCCCCATTCAAGCCGTAAAGGACCGATAGGGGAGTACCACCTGACACCTATCCCCGCCGTCTCTCTCATATCACCTAAATGATAACCGCTCTCCCAGGCATTACCCGTATCAAAGAATAGGACTCCCTTCATTCCTGCGTCCTTGATAAGCGGGAAAAGGATCTCGGCATTGAAGTTGGCCATCGTCTTCCCTCCAATGGTATCACCTGAGGCATCTTTAGGCCCGACGGATCTAAGCCCCCTCAGTGAATTCATCCCGCCGAGGTAAAAGCGTTCATATACGGGTATCTCTTTCCCCTCATTTGCTTGCATATATCCGGCTCTGCCCCGTATACCAAATACATTGTCCAAGGGAAGCGGGAAAAACCAGCTGGAACTGGCATTATATTTTGTGAAGCTCGTATCCCCCTGCAAGAGTGTACCCGTGTGCTGAACAGAAATCTTGTTTTTCGAACCTTTAGTAGGGAACATCCAATCATTGGTGGTTTCCCTTGAGAGGCTCACGGTAACACCGCTCGACGTGGTATTGCCCTCTTGATCCTTTACATATGTTGATGCCGTCGTTGCTACGTTTTTAACATTTTGATCAGAGTATTCATAGCTGATATAGCCCTTCACTCGCTCCCATATAGGGTAACCGAGGGTCACACCTGTTCCCGTCGTATCGAGATCATATGAATCGTAGTCACGCTCCGATTTCCAGATGTTAAATTTACTCCAGAGCGGCAGATCAAAGAGCCAGGGCTCAATAAAAGATAGTTCATATTTTGTTGATGATGTCCCGAGGGAAGCATTCAGATTCAGAGTCTGTCCTCTTCCAAAGAGGTTCTGCTGGGATACTTGTGCCATCAACATTGCCTTGTCCTGGGCGCTATATCCGGCTCCGATGCTGAACATTCCCGTAGCCTTTTCAGCAATTTCAATATTAACATCCATCAACTCTTCACGAGGGCCTTTCCCCGTTTTAAAGTCAATTTCACTGAAATATCTGAGCTGCGTTAACCGCATATAACTCGACTTGATCTTCTTGCGGTTATAAAGATCCCCTTCCGTAATGGCAAGCTGCCTTCGTATCACCTTGTCCCTTGTTTTGGTGTTTCCCATAATCGATATTCTGTTGATATAGACAAGGTTACCTTTATCGACATTATAGGTTACATCGACTGTCTGCTCCTTTTCTTTCGGCACAGTCCGGGGAATAACATTGGCATAGGCATACCCTTCATTGTTGCAGGCCTCTGTAAGATAATCTACATCCTTCACTATGGATTCACGGTCAAAATAGTCCTTCTTGTTTACCTTGAGTTTTTCCAGTAATTCCTTGCGTTCCGTGGTCAGTGCCTCCCCGGTAATGGTGACGGCACCGACAGTAAATTGCTTTCCCTCTGTTACTGTTATCTTGACGTAAATCCACTTCTCGTCGTGTGTGATTTCCGGCTCCGCTATCCTGGCATTGATATAACCGTTATTATGGTAGAAGGCGGTGAGTTTATCGATCTCCTGCTTCAATTTTTCCTCATCAAGCAGACCGGAGTCGGTGAGAAAGTGAAAGATCCCCCATTCGGAGATATCCATCATGTCCCTGAGTTCGTCAGAGGTATAGGCCTTGTTCCCTTCAAAGGTAACCTTTTTTATGTAGATCCTCCTGTTTTCCTTTACAGTGAAGATTACCCTGACGGTTTTGTTGCTTTCTTCGACTTTGTGTGTTACCTCGGCGTTTAAGAACCCTTCCTTTTTGTAGAGTTTTATTATGTTTTCCGCATCCGATTGTACTTTCTCAAGATTGAGCAACTGCTTTGGTTCGATGGAGAGTTCCTCTTCGATATCGTCAGTATCTATGTCATCATTTCCTGTGATTTCGACGGCACTAATCAGAGGCATTTCCTGTACGGTGAAGGTTATGATCTTCCCTTCAGGACTGTCAGTGACACCGGCTTTGACATCCCTGAAATAGCCCATCTTGTATATTGATTTGATATCGGAAGATAAATTTTTCTTTGAAAACAGTTTTCCCTTTGTGCTTGTCAGGATATTATATAGGGCGCTGGTTTCTATCCTTTCATTCCCCCTAAATTCAACTTTTGTTATCTTTTGATCCGACAATGTCTTTAACAGGATTTCGTCAGAGAGTTTCGCAGCCAGCGCGCCAATATTTTCCATTCCCATGCCCTGGGCATAGATACTGTGAGAAAACTCTTCGCTTTTGACATCCATCAGTCGCACATCGGCGCTGATCAGGGTTCCGATCTTGGTAAGACTTCCCATTATTACAAAATCAGCGTCTGCCTCTTTTCCCACACCGATCGCCAGTTCTTCATCTATCACCTTTCCCTTGATCAGACCTTCAACTTTTTCTTTTTCAACGATTCGAATGGATTCCGCCTTCAGAAGCTCATTGGCAAGGCTGCTTGCAATCTGGCCCTGCAACTGAGCAGCGTCTGTCTGACTGTGGATTTCAAAGGGGAGAATGACAACACGTTTGGTGTCTTCTGCAAAGGCATTATTACAGAAACAAGTTATAACAATTATCAGTATCAGTATTTTCCCATATTTACAGATCATACATTTCACCATCTTTCAGACCAATAGTATGAGACATGCGGCCGGCTAATAACCTGTTATGTGTAACAACAACTAAGGTAGTCCCTTTTGTTTCTATCAGATTTAAAAGCAGATCATTTATTTTGTTGCCCGTTTCCGTGTCGAGGTTGCCAGTGGGTTCATCGGCAAGGAGTATATCAGGCTCCATAATCATAGCCCTCGCCACGGCGACCCTCTGCTGTTCCCCTCCGGAAAGTTCACCCGGCTTGTGCGTCAATCTATCACCAAGTCCCACTTCAGTCAAGGTAATCTCCGCCCTCCCGACGGCTTCTCTCCGTGCCATTCCATTGATCAGGGCAGGCATCATGGTATTTTCAAGGGTGGTAAATTCAGGGAGCAGATGATGAAATTGAAATACAAAACCTATCTTTCTGTTTCTGAACCGAGCTCGTTCTTTTTCGTTCCATGCAAAGACATCAACGCCATCATAGAGTACATCCCCTGAGGTGGGGCGGTCAAGAATACCCAGTATTTGAAGGAAGGTCGTCTTTCCCGTTCCGGAAACGCCCAGTATGGCCAGTGAATCTCCTTTACTGATTTCGAGGTTGATCTTTTTCAATACCTCTATCTTATTTCCATCCTTAATGAATGTCTTTGTAAGATTACTGACCTCAATCATTTCTCCGCCTGTCATTCATATCTCAGGGATTCTGCCGGATCGAGCCTTGAGGCGCTCCACGATGGGTAGATCGATGCCAGAAAGCACATTGCCGCCGTTATTATAACTATAAGTGTAATGTCTCCATAATCGACCTGCGATGGAAGGTCACTCAAATAGTAGACATCCTGAGGCAGGACCTTGAATCCAAAGAGGTTCTCTATAAAGGCCGTCAGCTTTTCCAGGTTGAGGGCAACGGTGATTCCCGTTAGACAGCCCAGCGTTGTACCGATTGCGCCGATGATAAGGCCCTGGATCATAAATATTTTCATTATGCTCCGTGCCGTTGCACCCATTGATTTCAATATCGCTATGTCCCGCGTCTTTTCCATAACACTCATGATCAGAGATGTGACGATACTGAAGGCGGCCACCAGTACAATGAGGCTCAGGATAATGAACATGACCCGCTTCTCCAGCCTGAGTGCCGAAAAGAGATTTTTATTCATTTCCATCCAGTTTCTCGCCCAGTAGGTGAATCCAAGCTTTTTCTCCAGGGTTACCGCAATTGCCTTTGCCGCATATACATCGTCTACCTTTATCCCTATTCCCGTCACTTCATCTTTCATATTGAGAAATGTCTGCGCATCTGCAAGCGACATAAAGACTAAGGAAGAATCATATTCGTAGAACCCCGAATCAAAGATACCGATGACGCGAAATTTCTTGATCCTGGGGACTAGCCCCATAGGGGTGGGGATTCCCATGGGAAGTACTATCTCGACCATGTCAAAGAGGTTAAGACCAAGATTCCGGGCAAGTTCTTTTCCTATGGCGATTCGAGGTGATCCGGGAAGGCTTTTCTCCATGATCTCGGGGGCGAGATCTTCAATCTTCCCCTCCTTCATCTTGCCGATGCTCATTACCGTGAGGGCGTTTTTGACCGATATTCCCCTCAGAACGACGCCTGTTACCCTGTCCCGGTGTTTCAACATGGCCTGACCGTATATGAAGGGAGTTGAAGCGACGACACCGTCGACATCCTTGATCTCTCTCGCAATGTTGTCATAGTTCTTCATCGAGCCCGTATACTTCATCAGAACTATATGGGAATTTATCCCCAGAATCTTGTTGCGCAGCTCCGTCTCGAAACCGTTCATAACGGCCAGGACAACAATGAGTGCCGCAACACCGAGAAATATACCTGCTATGGAAATAAAGGTATTTACAGAAATGAAGGTCTGTTTTCTTTTTGCCCGTAAGTACCTGAGACCTATAAAGAGTTCATATGACATAATGTAACATCGTAAACCGCTATTAATCGACGGAGGAATTGTCCCCCTTTATTTTGATCGCATTTGAGGAAAGAGGATTACGTCCCTTATGGAAGGTGAATCGGTCAGTAACATTACCAGTCGATCAATTCCAATCCCTTCACCCGCCGTCGGAGGCATGCCGTATTCCAGCGTTCTGATGTAATCTTCATCCATTTCATGGGCCTCCTGATCACCGGCTTCTCTCTCTCGTAACTGCATTTCAAATCTGCTGCGCTGGTCTTCGGGGTCATTAAGCTCTGAAAATGCGTTTGCCATTTCCCGTCCGTAGATGAAGAGTTCAAAGCGATCGGTAAATTCCACGTTATCGGCACTTTTCCTGGAAAGGGGAGAGACCTCCACAGGATAACTGGTGATGAATGTCGGTTGAATGAGTTTATCTTCGGCTACCGCTTCAAATATTGCGACAATGGTCTTTCCGAGAGACTCGTCACTACCTATCTCCAAACCCAGATTTCCGGCATATTCTGTGGCCTTATCCATGTCTTCCAGGATATCCTGGTCGGCATCGGAATATGTCATAATGGCTTCCTTAACAGTTAACCTCTTCCACGGCCGGGCGAAATTAATCTCAGTTCCCTGATAATTGAACGCGAGTGAACCAAAGAGTTCCCTCGCTATAAAGGCAAAGAGTTCTTCCGTCATTACTATCAGATCTTCATAAGTGGCATAGGCCTGATAGAATTCTATCGTGGTAAATTCCGGGTTGTGAGACGTCGATATTCCCTCATTCCTGAAATTTCTGTTAATTTCAAATACCCGCTCCATGCCGCCCACTATGAGGCGCTTCAGGTACAACTCAGGCGCTATGCGGAGAAAGAGGTCCATATCGAGTGTGTTGTGATGGGTCTTGAAAGGCCGCGCGACGGCGCCGCCGGCGATGGGGTGCATCATAGGCGTCTCCACCTCGAGATAATCCCTTTCAACCATGAAATCGCGCATCAGCTTGATGATCTTACTTCTTGTATAAAACACATCCTTGACCCGTTCATTCATGATGAGGTCGAGGTGTCTCTGCCTGTATCTCGCTTCAATATCGGTGAGGCCGTGCCACTTTTCAGGCAGTGGCCTTAAAGATTTGGATAAAAGTCTGACATTTGTGGCCCCTATGGTAAGTTCGCCCGTTCTGGTTTTAAAGGGCTTCCCGGTCACATAAACAATGTCCCCAACGTCAAATCTTTTAAAAAAAGAATAGGCCCTGTCACCCACACTATCTTTCCTCACATAGGCCTGCAGTGAACCTTCCCTGTCCTGGATGCTTATAAAGGCCGCCTTACCAAAATTTCTCACCGCCATCATTCTTCCCGCGATGGCATATTGTTCTTCGATGAGTGCAAGTTCCTCATTGTCGGAATCGGCATATCGATTCCGTATTACTCCTGTGGTTTCCGTAGCCTCGACATCATTCGGATAGAGTTCAACTCCTTCCGCCTTCAGGAATTCTATTTTCTCTTTTCTTTGTTTCAATAGTTCGTTTGTTTCTTCCATTTATATAACTTCCTGCGCGTAGATAAATGTAGTATTGCTATATTTTTTTACCACTTTAGTCAAGAAAAGATTTTCTTTCCCCATAAAAGGATTGACAAAAATACTACATAATAATAGCATCCTGTCACATAGGAAGCGAGCCCTTCGGACAACAGAGTCCTATGCAACGATTATAAAAATCTAACCGATAGTGGGTGCGCTTCGCAATGTTGGGAGCAGGTTGTCGGTAATGCCTATGAAAGTATTTTATAACGCTCAGGTTTTCAGGTTGTCCGTGGAATAGATTTCGATCCCTTACTTTTTGAGACATCCGATACATGCCTGTACTGTCTCGTCTTCCAACTGAGAACCTGCGAACCCTGAACATGAAGAAAGGACTATGAAAAAGATTATCAGTAAAAAAAGGGCATCAGAGATCGTGGGAAGATTTTCAACGTCACATGTTCTTGTCGTGGGAGACATGATGGTGGATCAATTTATCTGGGGCAAGGTCTCCCGAATCTCTCCCGAGGCCCCCGTTCCGGTCGTTAGAGTTACCAAGGAAACCCTCCTTTTGGGGGGCTGTACCAATGTGCTGAACAACATATATTCCATCGGTGGAAAATCAGCAGTCGCCGGTGTTATCGGCTCCGACGATATGGGAATGTGGCTCGTAAATACGCTGAAGGACATGGCCATTGACACTGAGGGAATATTTGTGGAAGAGGGACGTCCCACTTCCGTCAAAGCAAGGGTTATAGCCCATAACCAGCAGGTGGTCAGATTTGACCGGGAAGATAAGAGCCCCATTTCCCCAGGCAGCATCGGGAAGATAATCGACTATATCAGATTGATAAAAGATGAGCTTGGAGCAATTATAATTTCAGATTACAAAAAGGGCGTCATTTTCAAAAGGCTTATAGAAGGGATAGGGGAGACCATTTCCGGACGCGATATTTTTTTATGTGTTGATCCCAAGCAGAACAATTTTTCACTCTACAAAGGGTGCGATCTCATAACACCAAATCAGCAGGAAGCGGAACGGGCCTTGGGTGTCGAGTTTGAAAATGAGGACGATATAGTAAAAGGGGGGAGAAAACTCCTTGAACGTTATGATTTCGGAGCCGTTCTTATTACCCTGGGAGAGGATGGCATGATGCTTTTCGAAAAGAACGGAGACGTTACCCCCATACCCGCCCTTGCAAAGGAGATCTTTGACGTTACAGGGGCGGGAGATACGGTAATCGGAATATTTACACTGTCAATGGCCGCGGGAGCGACACTGAAAGAAGCGGCAGTCCTTGCAAATTATGCCGCTAGTATTGTCGTAGGTAAGGTGGGGACGGCCAAGGTTTCTCAAGAAGAGTTACAAAGGGTTATATGAGTAGAATACACCTGCCGGACCCCGTCAAAGTCATAGCCAGCATCTTTTCTTCAGAAAGAGATATTCTGGCAGAGACAATCAGGCGGTTGTCTGAAGAGTTCGGTGATATCGATTATATCGGTGAACTGTTGCCCTTTGATTACACCGACTATTACACTGAAGAAATGGGGGGATCTCTTGTCAGGCGTTTTATCTCTTTTGATAATCTTATGGACCCCGGAGACCTGTCTCGGGTAAAGTTATTTACCAATGGTATAGAGGAAGAATTTGCCAGGGAGGGTAAGCGGAATGTCAATATAGATCCGGGATATATATCGGAGGCCCATTTGATACTTGCCACGGGCAAGAAATATGGCCATCGCCCCTACATCGGAGACGGCATATATGCCGATGTGACACTGATTTACAGAGAACGTACCTTTCAGTCGCTTGAGTGGACCTATCCCGATTACGCTGGAACAATTATTATCGAGATGCTGATTCATATGAGAAAAAAGTACCTCGTGCAACTGGCAGAGATCAAAGCTGCCGGAAGGAGAATAGAATGATACGAAGCATGACCGGCTACGGCAGAGCGGAGGCCGTTGTTGAGGGGAGACCCCTCGTTGTTGAAATAAAATCACTCAATCATCGCAATCTTGAGGTAATTGCGCGCGTCCCCCCCCTTCTCAGTTTCCTGGAAGTAGACATAAAAAAAAGGATAAGCAGGCGGGTTTCCAGGGGAAGAGTGGAGATTGGGATCAGGGTAGATAGTGAAGGGGATGTGACTGGCGGTGAACAATTAAAAATCAATCTTCCATTAATCCGCAATTACTGTTCTTTACTGAATCAGGCAGGAGAAGAGCTTGGACTGACAGAGAGGGTAACCCTCGATATGATCGCCAAATTCAGGAATGGTATCTATATCGCCGATGCCCAGATCGATTCCGAAAAGGCCTGGGCCACAACAGCGGAAGCCCTTGATAACGCTACCGATGCTTTGATAGCAATGAAAGAGCGAGAGGGTGAGCTTTTATACGAAGATTTTGTTGAACGCCTCCGCGTGATAGGAAAAGAGATCACAATACTTGAATCAATGGCGCCGCAGGTAGCGGAAGAATATCAAAAAAGGCTTTCCGAAAGGATCGTTGAACTCACAGCGGGCCTGGAAATAGATGAGGCAAGATTGACTCAGGAATGTGCCATTATGGCGGCAAAGAGCGACATCAATGAAGAGCTGGTTCGCCTTAGAAGCCACATGAATCAGTTTAAGGAAATGCTTGATGAAAGCGAATCGACGGGGAGAAAACTGGACTTTCTGCTTCAGGAAATGCATCGGGAGATCAATACGATAGGTTCCAAGAGCAGTGATCTTGAGATATCGCGCACTGTCATAGAAATAAAAAATGAACTTGCCAAATTAAGAGAGCAGGCACAGAATATTGAATGAGGCACGGCTTCAGGGGCTTTAATGCCTTCGAAAAAAGTGATTTTTTTCGCTTGATGCATGCGAAAATGCTCTGAAACATGTAAAGGTCATTATGGATACCAGGAAAAACAATGAAGGCCTCATCCTTGTCGTCTCTGCCCCTTCAGGTGCCGGCAAAACCACCATCTGCAAGGAATTTTTGAAGGCGGCGCCCAATGTGAGATTTTCCATTTCTTCTACAACGCGAAAGCCTCGTCGTGGTGAGGTGCATGGAAATGATTACCATTTTATTTCGGAAGAGGAATTTAAGGAGAGTATCGCGAAGGATGAATTTATCGAATGGGAGATAAATTACGGGCACATCTACGGAACATCAAAAAAATGTATAGAAGAGCTTTTGGAGAGAGGTCACGATATCCTCTTTGATGTAGATACCAGGGGTGCAAAAAACTTGAAATCTCTCTATCCACATGCCGTTTTTGTTTTTATTCTTCCACCTTCCATGGCCGACTTGAAAGAACGATTGGGCAGAAGAGGGTCAGAGAAGGGTGAAACACTGGAAGCACGTCTCGGCAAAGCAATGGAAGAGATAGGTGAAAATAAAAGATATGATTATGTAATTTTTAATGATATGGTAAAATATTCAGTCGATATCTTGCGGTCTATATATACAGCGGAAAAGAACAGAAGGATTCGATTGAGTGATAGAATAGATAATTTTGTTTAGTGACTGGAGGTATATAATTTATGGCACGAATTACCATTGAAGATTCTCTAAGGGAAGGACAGAACCGGTTTGCTTTGGCCTTGCTCACCATTCGAAGGGTGAAGCAGATATTGAAGGGTTCCAAGCCCTTGAGTATAAATAAAAACAATAGAGAGGTCGTTACAGCCCTGCGGGAAATTGCCGAAGGAAAGGTGAAATACGCACATCCCGGGCATTTCTTTCCCGACAAAGCGGAGATAAAAGAGATGGAAGGAGATGTGGAATTTGCAGGGCATGAAAACGAGGCCGAACAGATCAAGTAAAGAGCGGCTGATTTTTGCCCTCGATACTGGAGAAGATTTTCAGAGCGCAATTGCCTGGGTCGAACTGCTCAAAGACCATGTAGGTATGTTTAAGGTGGGGAAGGAGGTCTTTACCCACTTTGGACCACCAATAGTGTCCGAGATCAGGGCACGAGGCGGAGGGGTTTTTCTGGACCTCAAATTTCATGATATCCCCAACACCGTTGCCCAGGCTGCAAGGGCTGCAGTCGCTATGGATATCTCCATGTTCAACATTCACGCCCTGGGCGGCACAACTATGATGGGCGCAACCGTCGAATCAGCCGGAAAAAGGTGTAAGGAGCTGGGCGTTGCGCAACCCATAATTCTTGCTGTTACCGTTCTTACCAGTCTGGATGACTCCAATCTGAAGGAGATGGGATTCCTTCATGGAGCAGCGGAAACTGCCTTACACTTGGCACAATTGGCCCACCATGCAGGCCTTTCCGGGGTGGTGGCATCGGCACAGGATGTGATTCCCATACGAAAGGCCTGCGGCGAAGACTTTCTGATAGTAACTCCCGGCGTCAGGCTCGATGATACAGTGGCAGGTGACGACCAGAAAAGGGTACTAACCCCACAAGAGGCAATGAGCCGGGGAGCCGATTATATTGTCGTGGGAAGACCTATTAGACTGGCGCAAGATCCTGTAGCTACGGCAGAAAAAATAGGGGAAGATATCCTTGAGGGTCTGTCAATGAGGAAGATCTCTCGGTCTTGATCCGCTGAAGGAATATAATGCTAACCATCTATGGTGTTCATCCAGTAATGGAAGTCCTTGAAAGTGGCGAAAATATAGAAAAAATCGTCATAGCCAGGGGACGGCGGGGAAAAGATATTCAGACGATAGTTCGAATTGCTTCCCAGAAGGGAATCCCCCTTTTTTTCGAAGACCGGGAATATGTAGACGGACTTGCCCAAAGTAAGAGCAATCAAGGCGTCATTTGCCTTCTCAGGAAATTTCAGTATACCGAAATCGAGGACATGCTTTCCATTCCGGACGAACCCAATGGAGAGAGGCTGATCCTTATACTCGATTGCATCGAAGATCCCCAGAATTTAGGTTCTTTAATAAGGACGGCCCACTGTTTCGGCGTACAGGGTATCATTATCCCCGAAGATCGTACGGCCTCAGTAACGCCTGCCGTCATTAAGGCGTCGGCGGGCGCCGCCCTGCATACTTCGATTGCCAGAGTGGTAAATATATCCAAGGTAATTGATTCCTTGCAGAAGGAGGGATTCTGGATATACGGGGCCGATGCCTCGGAAGGCAGAGCCGTTGATTCTTTCGATTACGAGGGGAGCGTTGGTCTTGTAATGGGAAGTGAGAAAAAGGGCATACGACCACTGGTGAAAAAGAAATGTGATTTTCTGGTGTCGATACCGATGGCGGGCAGACTCGATTCGCTCAACGTCTCAGTCGCCGCAGGGATTATGATTCATGAAATTGCCAACCGGAAACGGAAGACATAGGTTTCACGCAAGAATGTTTAGCGTCTGTCAAGATTAATCCTTTATAATAAGAGGAGGGTGTGCCATGCCCGAGTATTTATGGGAGGGGCTTACAAGAAAGAAAGAGACAAAAAAGGGTGAGATGGAGGCGCCCGATGAAGGGACGGTTAGAACGCAACTCCGCCGACAGGGAATCAAGCCTGTCAGCATCCAAAAAAAGCCCAAGGATATCCTTGAAAATATTCCTTTCTTTAAGCAGAAGGTAACAGAAAAGGATGTGGTCATCTTTGCGAGACAATTTGCCACAATGATAGATGCGGGACTCCCCATTATTCAATGTCTGGAGCTGTTGAGCGCAGAGGAAGGAAATCTAGCCTTCAAAAAAATCATCACCACGATTAAAGATGATATTGAATCGGGAATTTCTCTCTCCGACGCGCTGATAAAACATCCCGACGTCTTTGATGAACTCTTTGTAAACCTCGTTGCCGCAGGCGAGGCCGGCGGAATTCTCGACGTCATACTGAATCGCCTTTCCGCCTACATGGAAAAGGCGATGAAACTCAAGGCCAAGGTAAAGGGGGCAATGACCTATCCTGCCAGCGTCCTAGTCATTTCCATAGCCGTCGTAGTTTTACTCCTCTATAAGGTTGTTCCCGTCTTTGAAGACATGTTTGCCGGCTTCGGTTCGGCACTCCCCGGTCCAACACAGTTCCTTGTCAATACCAGTGCCTTTGTGCAGAGCAATATACTCTACATGATTGGAGTAGCCGTTATCATTACCATTGCCTTTAAACGATATTACAAAACCGAAAGGGGAAGACTCCAGATAGATACCCTGGTATTAAAATCGCCTGTCTTCGGTCTGTTGCTGAAAAAGGTCGCCGTGGCAAAATTTTCCAGAACCCTTTCCACTATGATGAGCAGCGGGGTCCCTATCCTCGACGGTCTCGAGATAGTGAGCAAGACGGCGGGAAACAAGGTTATCGAAAACGCCCTGATGGCAACAAAAAAAAGTATCAGTGAAGGGAAGACCATCGCGGAACCCCTGTCTGAATCAGGCATCTTTCCTTCAATGGTGGTATCGATGATTGGCGTGGGTGAGAATACGGGTGCCCTTGACACAATGCTCGCCAAGATTGCCGATTTTTACGATGACGAAGTCGATGCAGCCGTCGATGCCATGACGGCGCTCCTTGAGCCCTTTATGATGGTTTTTCTGGGGGGCGTCGTCGGGGGAATGATAATCGCGCTCTATCTCCCCATTTTTTCGATGGCAGGGGCGGTAGGGTAAAAAATGGTCGGGATGGCGCGATTTGAACGCGCGACTCCTGCGTCCCGAACGCAGTGCCCTACCAGGCTGGGCCACATCCCGACTTCTGGTACTAGTTATATAACTTGCCTGAAAATGTCCATAAAAAAATTTAAGGAATTGTGTTCTAGATTTCTTCATGATAGATTAAAAGACCGTAGACTTGCAAAATAGCAGACAAGAAAGGTACATCTCAGTGATAATTTATGATCTAAAGTGCGATAATAATCACAAATTTGAAGGATGGTTCAAAGACAGGGCGGCATTCGAAAAACAAAAGAGTGAAAGGTTTATCACCTGCCCCGTATGCGGAAGTGACAATGTGGAAATGATGCTTTCCTCCATAGCGATCATGGGTAAGGATACGAAGGTGCCGAAAAAGGAAAAATCGAAGGAGCTAGCTCCCATGAAGGCGCTTCAGAATTTCCATGAATACATCGATAAAACATTTGAAGACGTTGGCGCCAATTTTTCCGACGTAGCCCTGAAAATGCACTACGGTGAAGAGGAAAAGAAAAACATCAAGGGGACAACGACCAAATCTGAAGAAGAAAACTTAAAAGAAGAGGGTGTTCAATTTTTAAAGATTCCTCTGCCAAAATTTGATAGCTGAGATGACGACATTTTTTAAAATGAGCGGGTCGAAATTCTGACCCTTTTTTTATAACTACTAATTTGCTCTAACTGTTAAAGGTTTTGTTGTGACAGATAACCGTCGAAATATTCTGGATCTGATAGGAGAAACTCCTGTTGTTGAAATTAACAGGCTCAACGTGAATCCGAAGGTAAAAATTTTTGCAAAGCTGGAAAGCTACAACCCCGGCGGCTCCATCAAGGACCGAACGGCCCTCTATATGATAGAAAAAGCGGAAGAGAGGGGAGAACTCACCGGAGATAAAACGATACTCGAGGCAACAAGTGGAAACACGGGAATCGGCCTGGCACTGATAGCTGCAGCGAAGGGCTATAATCTCCTCCTGGCAATGGCTGAATCGGCAAGCGAGGAACGGAAAACGATATTAAAGGCCATGGGCGCCCAGCTTCTTCTAACTCCGGCCAACAGAGGAACGGATGGTGCCATAGAGACTGTCTATGACATGTTGCGTGAAAATCCCGACAAATATTAT
>CAYMYS010000031.1:0-28317 GCA_964394725.1 uncultured Syntrophaceae bacterium | reverse complement strand
AAAACAAGGAGTTACTGCGTCCGATGCCTTGCGCTTGCTGTTTCAGGGAAAGTACCCTGCATTTATGGATGTAAAAGGGCATCGTGCTGAATAGTTACCCTTTTTTTTGTTAACAGCTAACAGTTATTTCGAATCCCGGGACCCTTGTACCCTCGGAGATTTCACTACACCTAATCGGGAATGTCCTCTACATATACGATTTGGCGCCTACATAGCACTTTCTGTAATATGTACTCGATATCCTGTCTTCCCGCACCTTCTTGCCCCTGCCCGGCGCGTGAATAAATCTCCCGTCACCCACGAATACTCCCACATGTGAGACCCTGCCCTTCCCCACCGTATTAAAAAAGATCAGATCACCTTCCGTCAGATTTTTCTTGTTTATAAAGATACCGCTCCTGTATTGCTCTTTCGATGTTCGAGGAAGATCAAGGCCATTCAACCGGTAGACCGCCATTGTAAGACCGCTGCAATCAACTCCCCTGTCGAAGGAAGAACCGCCCCACCGGTAGGGAACGCCCCTGAAACTGTTGGCAGTCTTCACGATCTCGCCTCTCAGGTAGTTCTCTCCTAAGACCTCCTTTTTTGATGCCGCATACTCGTCGGGACGAAGGATATAAAACTCATCGATGATCCCGTCGGACTGCAATGTTTCCACCCTCTTGCGGGCATCTTCCCTGGAGGGGAAATTCCCGAAGCGTACCTTGTAGAGCCTCTTTCTGTAGGTGAAGTAATAGGCATTCAGATCATTCTCGTTCAGTTTATCCGTCAGACGTGCTGCATTTTCAACATTTGAAAAGGCGCCCGCCTGAATGGTATAGCCCATCTGCGACAATTTCTTTTCCACAACGGGGGGGTAATAAGGCACGGGTGGAACGTAAGACGTCGCACACCCTGGGAAAAAGAACATTGCCAATAGGCATAAGAGAGATCTGCGATCTGGAATTTTATTCAGTCTGAACATAGGCAATACAACTCATGCATTAAGGAATTCACCTTCCCTTCCGATATAAAACGTATCGTACCCCTTCTTCAAGTCTTTTTTGAAGCTCCCCGCAGCAGGGTGCCCAAAATTTACGATCTTTAAGAACAATCGCTAAGGCCGCCGTAGTCGGCGGAGAATGCCCTTGCAACGTCGCCCATAGTTCTCTGTCGTGTCTGAATAGCGGGCATAGAGAAAATCTATCTTGACAGATTTTTCTCTTTCGTCCATAATTCAACTAATCCAATTGCCTATGCCTTTTACTGAAGGAAAATAAGAATGAAAGATAAATCTCCCGGCGAAGACGAACTCTTTAATGTCAAAAGGGAAAATCGCTATCTAAAAAGAACGATCGCAGCCCTCAGGGATGAGCTTGAAGGGACACAGATCGAAAAAGAAAGTGCCCTCCAGCGGACACTCGCCGAGGCTCGCAGTGAAATAGAGCAGTTCAAGGCAACAGTGAGGGCCATGCGTGATACAATAGATGAAATGCACCTCGAAAAGAACAGGATTTCCTGGGAGGCCCGTTCTGAAGCCAATCAGGAAATCAATCACTTGAAGTCCACCATACATGCACTCCGCAATGAACTGGATGGTCATACCGTCATCTACGGGGAAAGGATTCAGGACATGAAGCGTTCCGCCAAAAATAAAAGGGAACAGCTCCAGGAAACCATAGTGACACTGCGACATGCGTTAGAGGAAGGAAATGTCGAGAGCTAAAAAAGATAAGGAAACCGATAAGGGAACAGTCCGGTTGTCCGACGATGAAGGAGCGAGACTCCATCAGGCGGAAACCCTTCTCAATGTATCCCAGGCGGTGGCGGCCTATGAAACGCTGGATGAGATGCTCGAAATGCTCGTAGAAATTACGACAACCGAGGTTGACGCCGATCGGGGAACAATATTTTTAAATGACTTTGCCTCGGGAGAACTCTACTCCAGGATTGCCCAAGGAAATTTTCAGCGTGAAATCAGAATATTGAATGATAGCGGCATCGCCGGCCACGTATTCACGACGGGGAAGGGACTGATCGTAGATGACGCGTACAAAGACGTGCGTTTCAATCCCGATATCGACGCTGAGACGGGGTACAAGACAAAGAATATTCTCTGCGTTCCCATAAAGACCTTCAAGGGTGACGTCATCGGTGTCGCCCAGACCCTGAACAGAAGGCATGGCACATTCAGTACAGCCGACATGGCAATACTGAGCGCCATGACGACTCAGGCGGCCATCGCCCTGCAGAGCACCCAGTTCATTGAAAGAATGGAAAAAACACGCTTGAAGGAGCGGAAATTCGTTGATATCGTGTCGGATCTGACGGCCGAAATCGATTTAGGAACACTGCTCCAGAAGGTGATGGCGGAAGCGACGCGGATGCTCAATGCCGAACGATCCACCCTCTTTCTCAACGACGAAAAGACGGCTGAACTCTTCTCGCAGGTCGGGGAAGGGCTCGGTGCGGTACAGATACGCCTCCCCAATCATATGGGAATTGCGGGAACTGTATTCACAACGGGTAAAACGATCAACATTCCCCATGCCTATGCCGATCTTCGTTTCAATCCATCCTTCGACAAACAGACAGGCTTTTTTACCCGCTCCATACTCTGCACACCCGTCATCAATAAGGGCGGGAAAACCATCGGTGTCACCCAGGTGCTGAACAAGCTCGGGGGCCCCTTCACCGATGAGGATGAGTCCCGTCTCAAGGCATTCACGGCCCAGGTATCGATCTCACTGGAAAACGCAAAACTCTTCGACGACATCCAGAACATGAAGAACTACAGCGAAAGCATCCTTCAGAGCATGTCAAGCGGCGTCATTACCCTCAATGAAGAGGGGAAGATTATTACCTGCAATGCCGCAGGCACGCGCATTATGAGGATCTCCGAAGAAGATATCCTAAACCGGCATTACAAGAAATTCTTTACTCGTCACAACGCATGGATAGTGAAACGGATAAAGCGCGTCGAGAAGAAACACATCCCCGATATAACGATGGATGCCGATCTCGAATTCGGTGGAGAAAGGCTGTCTGTCAACCTGTCTATCCTCCCCCTTCTCAGCGTGGAAGAGAAGAACCTCGGATCGATGATCATGATAGAAGACATAAGCAGTGAAAAGCGCATGAAGTCGACCATGTCCCGCTATATGGACCCCGGACTGGCGGGTCAGCTTCTGGAAAAGGGCGAAGACATACTGGGCGGCAAGAGCACTGCGGCGACGATACTCTTTTCAGACATCCGGGGATTCACCACGCTGACAGAGGAACTGGGACCGCAGGGAACGGTTGCCCTCCTGAACGAGTATTTCACCATCATGGTACACTGTATCCATCAAGAGGGGGGTATGCTGGACAAGTTCATAGGAGATGCCATAATGGCCGCCTTCGGCATACCCATTGCGCATAAAGACGATGAGGATCGTGCCGTCCGTGCCGCCATTGCGATGATTACCGAACTCAACGAATGGAACCTTACACGGCTTGCCGAAGGCAAGAAACCCGTCGACATGGGCATCGGCCTCAATACCGATACAATCGTCACGGGAAATATCGGCTCACCGAAGCGCATGGATTATACCGTTATCGGCGACGGCGTGAATCTGGCAGCCCGTCTGGAAAGCGCCTGCAAACAATATCTCACACGCATCCTTATCAGTGAATTCACCTATAAGAAACTGCGCGGCACATACCGTATTCGAGAGATAGACCGTGTGGTGGTAAAGGGAAAGACGGAACCCGTCTCCATCTATGAGGTCCTCGATTACCACACGGAAGAGACCTTCCCCAATCTCATGGGGACGGTCAATTACTTTACGGAAGGTCTCGCCCATTATCGTCAGTGTAAGTGGGACAAGGCGATAGGATCATTCAGGGAGGCCCTTAAATTAAACCCCGAAGACAGACTGTCCTCGCTCTATATCGATCGATGCAAACACCTGAATGAGTGCCCTCCCGATAAAGACTGGCAGGGAATCTGGGTCATGTCATCGAAGTAAAAAAACGGGGGTCAGGTCTCAACATTTGACACTTTTTGATATCTTCAGGACCCCTGATGAGGCAAGATTCTTACTGGTGTGGTTCAATCTAAAAGATTGAACCATCCTGGGAGGCAAGGCTCTATGTTACAGAAAATTCTGCCGCTGGTTCAATCTTGTAGATTGAACCTCAACTGTAAATAGAGGTGCTCATTACCATCAGTCAGAGTGTCAAAAGAACTGAAAGAAGAGATATTCTTTTTAACTTTTACGGTGCATCGCTGTTACTATTTGTTTGATAGACGCAACAGGTGGGATATCCTGACTGACTGATTAAAATATTGCCAAGCCAACAATGGTTTACACATTTACCACTTCCTATTTATGTTAAACCATATGTACCTGATCGTAAAAAGCAGCAATGTGATCGGCTTCATCAGGAATTTTAAGAGCTTATTGGTGTGGTTCAATCTACAAGATTGAACCACATAGAGGAGACGAGTGGAGGATGAAAACTCTATGTTACAGAAAATTCTGAAACACTGGAAACTCATCACTGTTTTTCTTCTGGGATTTCTGGCGGCCCTTTTCTTCATCGGATTCACCCACCTCAGCTTCAGCCTCACGGGCACAAACGAATTCTGCGGGAGATGCCACGAAATGCAGCGGCAGGTCGACACGTGGAAGATGTCTTTCCACTCCGTCAATCCCGTCGGTTTTGTTGCCGACTGCGTGGACTGCCACCTGCCACCAAGCGGGATAGGCCATTATACATACAAGGCATATTCGGGACTGCGCGACGTCGTCGTTCATTATCTGGGAAATCCATCGGCAATAGACTGGGATACGAAATTTCAAAGCAAGAGCGATTATTTGTTTGAAGATGCCTGCATAAGCTGTCATCGGGATCTCATCCCTCCCGGCATGGACAGGGGAGGATTCCTGGCCCACAGAGAATGGAAAAACAAAAGGATTAAGGAACGGTGCTGGGACTGCCATGAGGACATGGTACATCGAAAGTCACCCGTCCTTTTTTGCACCAAAGAGTCGTACCGATAAGGCTTTACCATAACAAAGGAGGGAGTCATGAAGCTTACGAGAGCAATAACGATACAGGTGATTATTGTAATATTTTTCCTAACCGGCATGGCAGCGGCAGCTTCGAAAAAAGAAAACCTCGGCCCTGTCGCGCAAAGGGTAATAGAGGTCAACCGGGGGATATCCGCTGCTGAAAAGGGCTGCATCTCCTGTCACCAGGAGCAGTCTCCATCCATCGTTCTCGACTGGAAGAGCAGCATGCATGGCCGTGCCAATGTCACCTGCGGAGACTGTCATAACGCAGACAAATCTGAAAAGGACGCCTTTCAGTGTTCCGGCCTCACAGGGAGTTCCACATATATAACAGCAGTTCCATCACCCAGGGACTGTTCACGCTGTCATCCCGTAGAGGCGCAACAGTTTCAGGAGAGCGACCACTGGGGGAGTTATCAGTCTATCGTCAAGCTGAAAAATATGTCCATCGAGTGGGAGGGGAAAGGATCAGACACACCGGAGGCAACGGGCTGTGTCCAGTGTCACGGCGGCAAGGTCGATTACGTCGATGGAAGGCCCAGCGGTTCACACTATCCAGACGAAGGAGTGGGAAAGATACATGCCGACGGCTCTGCAGGAAACTGCGGCGCCTGCCACACACGGCACCGCTTCAATATCGTTGAAGCGCGCATGGGTGAAAACTGCGGCGCATGCCATATGGGTCCCGATCATCCCCAACTGGAAATATGGAAGGAATCGAAACACGGAAAACGCTATGCCGCTGAAAGGAATGAATGGAAATGGGACAGCGCCCCCGACGCCTGGGAACCGGGTGACTACTCGGCCCCCACCTGCGTCGTCTGTCACATGGCAGGTATCGGCACGCTGCAGACGTCACACAATATCTCGCAGAGGCTGTCATGGGAGGCGGAAAAACCCCTGTCAGTGAGAACAACAAACTGGCAAACAAAGCGCAAGGATATGGAAACTGCCTGCCTGAATTGTCATGGCCCAGGATGGGTGAAAGGCTTCTATAGTCAGTATGACAGCGCCATAAAACTTTACAATGAGAAATATTACAAACCGGCAAAAAAGATGATGGATGAACTATACGAACTCAAGCTCATCTCCAGCGATAACGTGTGGGACGATGACATAGAGATAATCTTCTATCACCTGTGGCACGACGAGGGACGCCGGGCACGCATGGGAACGGCCATGATGGGACAGGACTACGCCCACTGGCACGGTTTCTTCGAACTGGCCAAGGACATGGAAGAGATTACAAAGGAATACAAAAAACTGAAATCAAAAGAAAAGTAAGGCGCATGTAAAGGGGGATGAGCAGCTCCTGCCACTCATCCCCCTTTATAACCATTCAGACCTTCCTTTAAGAAACCTAACGCCTGCAATACCCTATGCCGTACTCCTTCCACCGCGCCCTGATCGTCTTCATGTGATCTTCAGGCGGCAGTGAAGCTGGTGGAAATGCGTGATGTCTTGTCGCATCGATGACTATCTTCGACGCAAGCGCCCTTCCCGGGTCCTCTTTCGGTGTTCCATTCGGCACAAGGGAGGGATCCTGTGTCGCGGCGATAGTATTATTAACGATATGGACATCCTTGTCCGGTCTCACCCTCCAACTCATTGCCCATTCAACCTGAAAGGGATCCCGAATATCGATATCTCCATCCACGACGACGGTAAACTTTCCCAGTGACGGATCGACGGACCAGGCGCCCCAAACGAGCTGCCAAAACTGACCCGGATAGAGCCTGTCAGCCGATATGATCATGTATGCCATGGCCCCGCTGCTTTCGGTAAGGTGGACGTCCTTTACCGGCAAGAGGAGCTGGTCCTTCAGGTGAGAATAGACTCCCGATTCCCTCCCGAAGGAACGCATGAGACTGTTTTCACTGGGAGGCATTTGACTGACATAGGCATGATAGATGGGATCGTTTCGGTAGGTAATTGCCTTAATGTCCACAATGGGAGATACCGTATGGGACCCCATGTAGCCGTGGTACTCTCCGAAGGGCCCCTCAGGTTCCTCGTAATTGGGAGGGATTTCACCTTCGATAACGATCTCCGCCGTTGCCGGAACTTCAATATCTATGGTCTCACACCTCACCATCTCAACGGGTTTCCCTCTCAGGGCACCGGCCACCTCCAGTTCGTCAACGCAGCGGGGAAGGCTAGCGACTGCAGCCAGTGGAATGGTCGGATCGGCCCCGATGACGATGGCGACAGGTGTTGGTCTGTTCAACTCGTTGTTTGCCTGGACATGGGCGGGTATATTCCTGAATTCACGGGGAAAATGTATGCCCATCTTTTCTTTTCCCTTGAGCTGACAACGGTAACACCCCATATTCTGCACTCCCGTAACAGGATGCTTGCTGATCACACAGGAGGCCGTCAGAAAGTACCCCGGATCGTGCTCGGCCGTCCATATGGGATGAGGAAACTGGAAGATATCTATCTGGTCACCCGTGAGGATATTCTCTTTTACCGGTCCATCACTCACCATCGTAACGGGAACCCTGTTGGCGATGGCATCAGCCCACCGCTTCCCGACGTTATGTCCCATATCCTCTGTCGGAATTCCGAGCGCAGTAGCATAGATATTGCTCGAGCCTCCAATCACGCCGACAGCCACGGGACTTTCAAAGCCTTTTACATTTTCGAAAAGGAGGGCCGGTCGGTTTTCCTTGTCATACCGCAGGAACACCTCCCTGCAGAGCGCCGCTATTTCCCAATCACGATCAACCTCTTTTGTTACCCGCCTGAGCATGCCCTTGTCTTCCAGATATCCCAGATACTCTCTTAAATCCTTAAAACCCATCCTTTTACTGCCTCTCGTTTTAGAATTATGCCCTCATGAGACCTCGATCTCAGGTAGCCTTTCATGTCTGCTTGTGTAATATCCCGTCACAATATTATTTGGCGGTGTCACCCACCACGTCGGGAAGACCCAGTTCACTCAAACGCTCCTCAGTAGGGATTCCAGTCACTTCGTCCCAGCCCTGCAGGCGATAGTAATCCGATAACATGGCGTCGAGATCCTCAGCCGTCAATCGATTTCCCTTAGAGGGCCCATCAGGCAGGGTTTCCGTCAGCAATCGTTTGGGCAGCGTGTCATCCTTTCCGGTCATTCCCTCGCGGATGTTATATATCCTTTCCAGAGTCAACGTCCGGTCGGCATCAAACTCAAGCCTTTCCTTGTCAAAGGAAATGCCGGTAAGGAGCGACAGACCTTCGCCGATGTTATCATAATCAAAGGCCCTGCTCAGCCCCAGTGTACAGCCGGGGATACTGTCCAGTGAAATCTGCTTTCTCCCCAGCATCTGAATGAGGGCTGCCTTTCCCTCTGTCTCATGTCGAGAGGGTTTGAGGGCATCCACACGGGCGCCCAGGCCGATTCCGTGATGGCATCCGCCGCGGCTCCCCGCTGCATAGGTAATCGCCTGAGAAAAAGCACCACGAGGATCATAGCCTCCCAGCTCCATCCCCTTCACATGCATGGCAAAGGCATCGGAACCTCTTCCGATTTTGGCCGCCGCGGCACGTGTCCCCTCTGCCAGGAGATCGCCCAGTCCCTCTCTGGCGGCAATCTTTTCGAGTAACCCATAGGCCCCCTCGTCGTCACCGAAAGCGACGGTCCGGCCATCATTGTCTTCGGCCTTCAACAATCCCCGTTCAAAACACTCCATGGCAAAGGAGACGACGACACCGGCGGACATGGTGTCCAGTCCCAGCTCATCGCAAAGGGCATTGGCAGCTATGATAAAATCGGGTTTATCGATGGCACAGCTGGAGCCCAAGGCATACATGGTCTCATATTCAGGACCGTGCGTGACCGCACCGCTATAGGGTCCGTCCTTCACCACCGTCTTGCTGCCGCACTGAATGGGACATCCGTGACATCCTGAATCCTTTTCAACGAGGCCAAGCTTATCACGCATATCCATCATGGAAATGTTATCGGCCCCATCAAAGGTACCTTGCTGCCAGTTTTTCGTGGGGATCATTCCCAGATCGCTGAGAGCTGCCGGGCCGTCACCGGTGCCATATCTTCCAAAACCATCTCTGGGTCCCGCCTTTTCCTTGACGATTACCCGAAACTTCTTCAGCCATGCCTCGTATGCTTCGGGCCGGGCAACCTGGACCGATTTCTCACCATCTATGGCAATGGCCTTGAGATTCTTGCTCCCCAGAACGGCACCGAAACCTCCCCGACCGAAACGACGATGATCGTCTCCGATCAGTGCAGAAAACTTGACCAGCTTTTCACCAGCGGGACCGATCGCCACGATTGTGGATTTTTCAGAGACCATGTCGCCCAGTTTCTTAAAGGCATCGGACGTTTTGAGTCCCCAAAGCTCGGGAGCAGCCTTGACCTCGACAGTGGAACCATTGACGGTCAGGTAGGACGGTGCCTCTGCCTTACCGCCTATAACAATGGCGTCATACCCTGCTTTTTTCAGCGATATCCCAATGCGAGAACCGGCCATCGAAAAAAGATAGATTCCCGTCAAAGGCGATTTCGTGAGCGCCAGCACACGTGTAGCCGTAGGCACACCTGTCCCGGTAAAGGGCCCCGTCACGATAATACACTTATTCTCCTGTCCCAGAGGATCGACATCGGGTCCCACTTCCCGCCACATCAGATAGGCGCCGAGACCGCGGCCGCCGACAACCTGTGCCATGATCTCCTCATTCAGTTCTTCGACTCTGTTCTTCCCTGTGGTCAGGTCGCAATGCAAAACCCTTCCCATATATCCAAACATACTCTCTATACTCTCTCCTTTTTTTACTCTATGTCCCAACCGATATAGAGCCTTTCAAAAAATTGCGTCATGTTCTCTTTCGTCGGTTTCCTAACATTGAGGGACATCATATGGCTCTTCAGTGTCAGTTCCACCATTTCGGGAATGCTACTGCTGGGCACCTCGTCCTCTGTCAGCTTGCTGGGAAAACCAAGCTCCCGGTACAGCCGCTTCACGCTCTTCACCGCTTCATAGGCCAGATCTTCCCTTGTCTTCCCCATTTCATTGACGCCCATAGCCCGCGCCAGTTCGGCCATTTTATCGATGGAAACGGGGAGATTATACTCGAGGGCAAAGGGCATGACGAAACCGCAGGCATACCCATGGGGCAATTCGTGCAACCCATAGGTAGCGGCATGAACCAGCGCCAGACCGGCATTGGCACAAGCAAAATTGGCCATGGAACTGGCAATCAGCATCTGTTCACGGCTTTCAATGCTCTCCGTGGCGGCGGCGGCAAAGAGATGCTTCCACATAATCTTTATTGAAGCTATGGCCATGGCATCAGTTACGGGCGTGGCCTGTTTCGACGAAAGGGCATCCACGGCATGGGTCATGGCGTCGAGAGATGAACAGACTGCCTGCCAGTAAGGAAGCGTCGCCAAGAGGAGGGGATCAAGAATAGCCACGACGGGATGATAGTTCCCCTTGCAGGACAGCTTTTGGTCCTGCTCGTAATCCTTGATAAGGAAAACGGGCGACACCTCGCTACCCGAACCTGCCGTTGTAGGCAGGGCAATAACGGGGAGCGGCGGAACCTTGCCCTTGAAGAGACCCTCATAATCCCTGATAGAGCCGCCATTGGTTGCAACGACTGCAATACCCTTGGCCGCACAGATGGGACTGCCGCCTCCTATAACGACGATGGCATCGATCTTTTCACTTGCTACGATATCGACTCCCCGGTGCACGCATTCCACGCTGGGATCAACCTCGACATCGTCGAAAACAACGCAGTGCTTCCCGCTTTTGGCCAGAACTTCCTCGACGGCCCCGATGACACCCGCCTGTCGTACGCCCTTATCCGTAACCAGGAGCACTCGATCGAGACCGCGCGCAGTCAACTCATCTGCGACACAGTTACTCGTCCCGACACCGTGAATCAATTTTGTGGGCATATAAAAGGTTCTCTGTGACATAACATTCTCATCCTCCTTCAAATCTTCTCACACAGTATAGTATCTTTTTTCTACAGGGGAATCAGGTAATCAATATTTGGGACGGAATGTCTGAAGATGGTTCACTGCGTTCATTATTATATAGTGCAATATACATATATATTTTGATATCGTCTCTATGTCAATACACAAATGAGTAATTTTGAAAAATAGGCGACATTCATGATAAGTTTCGGATCATTTCTCGACTAGTTGTAGTGAAATCCCGGAGGGCACAAGGGGTCCAGGATTCAAGGGTTCAGAGGAGAATTATGGGGGTCCTCCAAATAGTGAGGAAGGAAGTGAAACAGAAAGTATTCCGGGGAAAAACAGTGAACCGACATCTGTGAAGGGTTACCAAAAAAGACATAGTTGAAATCGAAAAGATGTTTGCACTAATACCAGGTGAGGGACGATGCCTTGAAGAGGACCCATACTGTTCCTCCGGGGAGGAGGTGCAGATTTCTGACGGCCTTTTCAGTCACCCGCGAGACGAGGGAGAGTCCCGCCACGTTCACCGTAATCAGGACCTTGCCGGAATCATTTTCGACGGCCAGTTGCGTGATCGATCCTTTCAGGACATTCTGGGCCGATATCCCCTCCGGTCTGTCTGTGGAGAGCATGATGTCCGATGGATTCAGCATGGCTGTGGTATCTGCATGGGGTGGTTTTACAGCGCTGATCATTTCACCGCCCACAAGGGTTTTCTTCCATAGGCCGTCACTCGCGCGGTGCCAGGGACCGCTGATAAGATTTCCCGTTTCATGTCCCACCATGCGGCCATTATAGATCCTCTCAATATCCTCGGCTACCGTGTTCAGCCAGAGAAGATCGTGACTTGCGATAACGAGCGATGTTCCGTACTCACTTCTGGCATGCTCGATGGCATCCTTTATGAGGGCGGCGCTCTCCTGATCGACGCTGGCCGTGGGTTCATCGAGAATGAGGACTTTGGGGTTCAGTATCAGCCGCGCAGCCAGTGCCACCCGCTGGGCCTCTCCGCCCGACAACTCGAACCAGTGCCTCGCGGCAAATTGTCCCGGTGGCAGGCCGACTATCTGGAGGGCCCGCTCCACATTCTTTGTGAGGTTTCTTTTTTCACCTCGCGCCCTGAGGCCGTAGGCGACATTTTCGAAAACCGATCTCTTGAGAAGATAGGGTTCCTGCAGGAGGATGGTAACATCCCGTTTGAGAACAGACCCGTTGCCATCGACTTTTTCACCGTCAAAATGGATAACCCCTTCGTCCGGTTTTACGAGAAAGGCGAGAATCTTGAGGAGGGTGCTCTTCCCGCACCCGTTGGGACCAACCAGCCCCAGGGAGGCGCCCTTCCCTATAGTAAGCTCTTCTATATCGAGGAGAAAGGTATCGCCGTATCGGAATTTCAGGCCGGAGATGTGATAGATCATAAGCGCCTCTTCAATACTGTAAGGAGGCTGTTGGCCAGAAAGGCCATCAACAAAAGGACTATACCGAGAGCGATACCCATGGCAAACTCACCCTTCCCCGTCTCCAGGGCGATGGCCGTGGTAATGGTCCTCGTATGCCACTTGATGTTGCCGCCCACCATCATCGATATGCCCACCTCCGATATGGCGCGGCCATAGGCTGCTACGGCCGCCATGAGAACGGCGTATTTTGCCTCGACCAGGCTCGTGATGGCGATCTGTCTTGCATCTGCACCGAGGGCAATCAATGTCATACGCAGCCGTCTGTCCAGACCCTCAATGGCCGTCGCCGTTAGTGATATGACAATAGGAGTAATCAGGATGGTCTGCGCCAGGGCAATTCCCGGGATTGTGAAGAGGAGACCAAAATCTCCCATGGGTCCCCTGCGTGATATGAATGCATAGACGAGGAGACCCACAACAACAGTGGGCATGGCCAGGAGCGTATCCACCACGGTCCGTACCTGTCTCTTGCCGGGAAATGAATAATAGCCCAGCAGGAAACCGAGGGGGATTCCAATGACGAGACTGGCCGCCATAGAGAGGGTGGATGCCTTCAACGTCGTAAAGATTGCCGAATAGGTTTCCCCATCTCCCCTGAGGAGGAATCCAAAGGCTTCGATTAGACCTGCTGCAATATAATCCATAAAATACTACTGTTAATCGGCATTCGGAGTGAACAACTGTTTCCCCATCAGTCTAAAGTCACCGATCAGTTTCTGCGTTCCGGGAGATACCATCCATTCACTTATTTTTGTTGCAAGATCATACCTGACAGAACTGCAACGCTTCGGATTGACGGCGATTATGCTGTACTGATTTCGCAGTGTCGCATCACCTTCTACGAGAATGACGAGGGGGGGCTTGCCCTTCATGTTGTCCGCGCATTTTATGTAGGTACCCCTGTCGGTCATGGTATAGGCATCACGCTCGGCCGCTATATTTATCGTATTTATCATGCCTTGACCCGTTTGTATATACCATGATTCCTTGTCGGGAAGGGGAATCCCCGCGGCCTTCCAGAGCAGGATCTCTTTCTTGTTTGTTCCCGAATTGTCGCCTCGACTGGCAAAGAGTCCCTTCGCTGCAACGATTGTTTTCAGAGCATCAGCCACGGTTTTCCCCTTGATTCCCAAGGGATCGGATTTTGGACCGATAAATACAAAATCGTTAAACATGACCTGCCTGCGATCGATGCCGTGGCCGGCCTCCACATATTTCTTTTCCGCCTCCGGCGCATGTACCAAGAGAACATCAACATCGCAGTTTTTACCCAGGGCAAGGGCCTTTCCGGTGCCGACGGCAACCCACTGCCATTCAATACCCGTGTCGGCCTTAAAGTAAGGCGCCAGATAATCGAGAAGCCCTGTATTGTCTGTACTCGTTGTCGTCGCCATTTTAAACACACGATCTTGGGCACACAAAAGACTGGCCGCTCCCAGGAAAAAAGTAACAACCATCACTACTATCAAAAACCTCTTAAACCATATCATTAAACAAAATCTCCTTTCTTCTTTTCTTATTAATTATCTGGGATACATGATCCGTCCCGTATCCCGGTTATCATAGCCCTTCATCTCTGCGAGGAGAGACAGGAATTCCATTGACCTTGTAAACTCCACAAAGACCTGAACGTTGGGCTCGAAAAATAATTTTTTCTGAATTACCATGTCAAAGCGTTCCTCAAAGAGTTTATGAAAACAGAGATCTGCATGATGAGAAACAGACTCTACGGCAACACCTACAGCGGCCTTTCCCGCCATGATCCCGTTTACTACATCATAGTGAGTGAATGCCTCATCGGCATATCCAGCAATATCATCCCCCTTCAGTCCCTCTGCCGCAATCATCTGATCGATACGGGTGCGTATCCCCGAGCCTGCCTGTCTATTAATAAAGCGAAGACTTTCTTCCACGATCCCGGTAAAAGAGTTGATCTTTACTTTCTTTGAAACAAAGCTGATGTTCCGGTAAAAGAGGCTGACCACAACGACATCATCGGCACGATCGAAGAGATTCGCTATAAAGGGGAAATTATAATCATCGGCGGCGGGGTCATAGAGGTGACTCAGAGCAATAGCGCACAATCCCTTTTTTAAAAAGTGGAGTCCCTCGGCGCTCCCCACATTTGTGGAAAAGATAACGAACCGGGGATTGCGGTTGTGAAACACCCCTTCAACGAGACACATAACGGGATCGTGAGAGCCCGCCACCAGGATAATTTCATCCTTCATGGCCAATTCGGTGAGAAACCGTCCCGCCGTCTGCCTTGACCGTTCCCGGAAAAATGCTTCGAGTTCCACCCGGGGGAAGAGCCACTTGCCCGTAATCTTGGTACCGGGAAGCTTCCCCTCCTGCGCCAGGGTATAGACCTTCTTCTCTTTTATATTGAGGAGGTCCGAAGTTTCTCTAGCGGTCAAGTACTCCTTATTTTCTTTTTTTATACCCATTGCTCTTTCTTATGATTACTTGCAATAACCTATTGCTAACCACAAAGGCGAAGGAGGGTCAAACATTTTTATGCATGCACAGAAAAATGAGTAAAGCAGAAACAGCGCCTATTTTTCACTGCATCACATTGTAAGGAAAATACAAACAGGAAAGGCCTTCCAGGGATACTCAAAAGCTGTACACCTTCGGCATAAGAGAGAAGTGCACCGCTTTTTGACAAAGAAGCAATTCCATATTACATTAGATATCTTGATAAAACATCAAATCACGGGGAAAAAATAGCCTAAGGAATGGATAAGGAGTGCTTCATGGCCTTTAATGCAGGCAGCAACGAGTGTGAGGAACACATCAGAAAACTGAGAGGACTTTCATATAAAGTGGGGATCTATCGCCCCCCAAGCGAAGGGGGAAGCTTCTCTCTGCTTTTGAGGATTACCGAGAATTGCCCCTGGAACAAGTGCACCTTTTGCAGCATGTACAAAGGACAGAAATTTGTCTACCGGCCCGTGGAGGATATCAAGGCCGACATCGACGCCGTCAGGACCATTAAAGATGAAATCACGGCAATCTCCCGGAAGCTCGGTTTGGGTGGCAGGTTCACCCATGATGTGGCACGGGCCATTCTTAGGGCCGATCCGTCGTTCAACCAGAATCATTGCTTTGCCGGGGTTTTCAACTGGCTATCTTCGGGGGGAAAGACAGCCTTCCTTCAGGATGCCAATAGTCTGATCATGAGGCCCGGTGAATTCATCGAGGTGTTGTCATATCTTCGGGAGCAGCTGCCTTCACTTTCTCGAGTGACCAGCTATGCCAGATCGAAAACCCTTGCCCAGAGAAAACCGGAAGATCTAAAATCGATACGCAAGGCCGGTCTTGACCGCCTTCATGCGGGGCTTGAAAGCGGTGATGACGAACTCCTTAAAATCGTTCAAAAAGGGGTAACAAGCGCCGAACAGATTGAAGGGGGCAGAAAGGCCATGGAGGCAGGATTCCAGTTATCCGAATACTGGATGCCCGATCTTGGAGGACGAGAGCGCTGTCACCAGCACGCAGAGAATACGGCTCGCGTCCTTTCCGCCATCAACCCCAGCTACATCCGCTCCCGTCCCTTTGTACCGCGACGGGACACACCCATTTATAGAGAATACGAGGAGGGGAGATTCCATCTTTCCTCGCCCCACGAGCGGCTCGAAGAGTTGGAAGTCATGATCAGGAATCTCGATGTCACCTCCAAGGTCTGCTTCGATCATGCCATGAACTCCTGGACCAACAAAAGGGGAGGGCTTCTCTTTACGCAGGACTACGAGGGCTATCAATTTCCGGAGCAAAAGGAATTTCTCCTGGAACGAATAGCCGAAGGGCGAAGCATCGATGAATCCAATCACGTCACAGTGCAGGAACTGATGGCCATGGGAACCTTCTAGCCGTCAGAGATACACACCGCAAGGAGACACGACAGAGGGGCTCACTCTTCAGTGCCCGCAAGAGAAAGCGACAGTCCTATCACCCGGTTGCACCGTTGCATGATCTCCCCGAGGAGCCTTCGTTCCCGCCTTGACAGGGGAGAATCCTGAAAGGTCGTACCCCGATAGGCATTCATGACGAGCGTCCCGGCACTCTCCATGACCTCGACGAAACGCTCGACCGAACCGGCCTGGAGATAGAGTGTCACGTCATTGATGAAGAGTATCTCCCGTGGATCCCTGAGATAGCTGTCGAAGATGGATTCGATGGTACGGGCATTGACGGCAGCCAGTGCAAGAATCTCCTCATCGCTCGTGCCGGTCAGACGGAGTGCCGCGATTGTCGTCGTCAGGTAGAGTATGCCGGACCGCTCGGCCTCCCGCATCTTTCCACCGATACCCCGTACTGCCTGAGGTGCACAATCGATCACCGCCACCGACGGATACTCACTCTCGGCCAGTGTATCCAGCATCCTCAATGTGTAGATCGACTTCCCCGTATTTACGTCGCCCACGATGATGGTCTTCTCCCCCCGGACATCATCGCCGGTTATCTGATATCTCCGCACACTACCAGCCATGCTACAGCACCCCCGTTTGTACGGCGATAAACCGAAGTGCGAGAAAGGTAGTCACCACCAGTGTGATAATACCGAGAATATTGAGAAGGAGAGAGTTCTTGTCGTCGCCGACGACGTCACGCCTGTTCAATAGATAGAGGATCATGGCGATGACGATGGGCGTTCCGCAGAGACCAGTTGCCAGCATGAGTGGCAGGAGGAGAAAATACCCACCCTTCAGGAAGGGACCGAAGGCGACGATAACCGAACATACTATGGCCGTCCCCGTGAAACGTTTGTCCCTTCGATAGAGGGGCCATCCCATCTTGTCGGCAAAGAAGTAGGTTGCCGCCAGCATGGTGGGAGAGAGTGTCGAAAATGCGGCACCCCATACCCCCAGAAGAAAGATGACCATGGCGCTTTTTCCCAGGAGCGGCTCCAGACTCAGGGCCGCATCGGTAGCCGTCCTTACCGTAATATTATTGGGGTGCAAAACCGCGGCGGCTACGAGAAAGATGATGACACTATAGAGTCCAAAGGCAACGCCCACAGAAAGCGCATTATCGAAACGGGCGAGCTTCAGATCTTTCCTCGTCCATCCTTTTGCGTTTGTATTATACGTGTGCAAACCGATAATCGTTATATGAACGGCTCCCCCCATGATGGCGGCCATCATGAGCGCAGAATCCATCCCGCTGGGGATATTGGGTACCAGACCTTCAGCGATTCCGGACCATGAAAGATCGATCATTGTCATGGTTATGACGAAGCAGCAGAGGATAAAGGCGATCAGGGTCTTGCACAATATTTCAAACCAGCGGTATCCTCCCCGTATCAGGAAGAAGCAGATAATTACGGCAAAGGGTATGCTCCAGAGGGGGCTTTCAATACCCGTCATTACCGACGTGACTGCCACCAGGACATTCATGAGGACCAGGGCCGCCAGCCACGTTACCAGGAGAGCATCGATTGCAAGAATCCATCCCCAGACCGGACCGAGACGATCCTCTACCACGGAGATGATCCCCTTCCCCTCAATAATGCCAATCCGTGCCGCCAGATACTGGGCAGTGGCGCCGAAGAGGACACTCAGAAGGACAACCCAGAGCAGTTTATATGAGTAGGTCGAGCCCGCTATGCAGAGACTTGCCAGCGTTGCCGGACCACTGGCGTCTGCTGCAATGATCCACGCCGGTCCCATCTGCCTGAAATAATTTTTCCATCTTGCTAACACGGTTTTCCTCCCATCAAAATTGCTCTATCCCTCATGCATCACACATGACAGTTTCTAAATAAATCAGTATACACTGCGCTTCTGTGGAGGCCACAATCGATCTGTAATCATATCTGAAACCTCCGATATCTTTGCTACTCTATTCCCCTCCCTATCATCCGATCCTTCAATCGTAAAAAGGACCGTCTCGACAGGTGCCGAAAAGGTCTCCTCCAGGAGGCTTTCGGTAAGTGCCTTCCTTTTGTCCACCTTCACCAGTGTAGCATAGGCATCGCCCGCCGTCTCGTTAAAACCGAAGTCATCTACAATTATAATGTCGGTTACTGCCTCCAAGGAGAGACTTTGTTTCAGCCTTTCCCAGAAAAGGCGTTCCGCCTTGTGAGCACCCAGGTCGGCGGAATTGGCAACATAGAAGTGACCAGTAACGTCTGTTTCGATAGATTCAACAGAAAGGGCGTCAATGCCCAGACTTTTCAGATACCAGACAATATAACCGGTGGCTTCACAATAGTGATCCGTTGCCACCACGCCGCAGATGGTTTCATCTCCCGCCACCCTTTCAAGAATTGGCCGCCACTGGGGATGCACGGTCGATGTTCCAAAGTACTTTGCCACAAAAGATGAAACGGAACGATCTATTTCTCTGTCGGTGACATCGGGATTTAGTCGCTCCCTGATGCATCTTTTCATGATATTTTCGTATCCGATGTTGGTCGTGCTCCCCTCCTGCCAGGTGGGATTGACGATCTCAGCCCAGAATACCTCGGGCGTTGCAATCCCCAGATCGGCAAGACCACACCCTTTCAACTCGGCAACCAGTCTCTCGGGCCTCGAAAAGAGGGCCGCCTCCAGGCTCAGTGTACCCGAATAATCGAAGATGACAAGTCGTTCGCTTTTCATGGAGTCACTTTCCCTATTGATACCATAACATAGTTGACGGTTTCGTAAAAAGTCGAATTTCCGTCGTCTTGTCATTCCCGGCTTGATCGGGAATCCAGTTCTTTCAATTACTTATGGACTCCCGCCTTCGCGGGAGTGACTCGATTTTTGACTTTTTACCAGTCCATCAAAGTTAATTTATCCCCGAAACATCCCGGCCAGCCTCCGGGCCGCTTCGCAGGGATCTTCGGCACAACAGATGGCCGACACAACGGCTATGGAATGGGCGCCTGCTGCCACCACCTGGGCGGCATTCGACTCGTTTATGCCGCCGATTGCAACGAGTGTGTGCCGGGAGTATTCCCTTATTTTTTTCAGCCCTTCGAGGCCCCAGGCCCTCTTCGTGTCCGTCTTGGTGGGCGTATCGAAGACGGGACTGACACCGAGATAGTCGCAGTCCAGCCCCTGGGCCTCTTCCACATCGTCCCAGGTTTCGACGGACAGGCCGATGATGGCCTCCGGCCCCATCAGTTTCCGGGCAATCGCGTAGGGCATGTCACTCTGTCCTACATGGACGCCCTCGGCCCCCACGGCAAGGACCACATCGAGACGGTCATTGATAATGAGTGGAACACCGAAGGGGGACAGTATTTCCTTTATTGCCTTCGCTTCGTCGACAAAATCCCGCGTCGAAATTTTCTTCTCCCGAAGCTGAACAGATGATACGCCCCCCCTGACGGCCTCTTCCACCACCTCCCTGAGCGGCCTGCCGCCGCAGAGCGCCCGGTCAGTTACCAGACATACCCCCTCCATATCAGACCTCCTTCTTAAGGTACTGCTCGATATGGGATTCGGTCATGTTATAAAGAATATCGATAAACCGGCTCTGGAGACTGGCGGGACCTTCCGCCTTCTCTGCCGCCATCTCTCCGGCAATACCCATGACCGCCATAGCCTGTGCCGCGGCAGCCATGGCGTTTTTCTCCACAGCCGCAAAGGCACCGCAGAGCGCCGTCGCCGTACATCCCATACCGGTGACACGCTGCATCATGGGATGGCCATTCGTTATCTTTATCATTCGACCACCATCGATAATATAATCGGTCTCGCCACTTATGCATACAAGACTGCCAGAATCGACATTTAACAAACGGCCGACCTCTACTGCATCGGACGAAGCGGCGGAACTGTCCACACCCTTCGTTCTGATATCTTCTGTTACGAGTGCCATAATCTCCGAGGCATTCCCCCTGATGATTGTGGGAGAAAAGGTTTTTACGAATGTGCGCGCCGTATCGGTTCGAAGATTCGTCGCCCCCGCGCCGACGGGATCGAAGACGATGGGAATCTTCAGCTCCCCCGCCCTTTTTGCTGCCTTAAACATGGCCGTGATCCAGTGCTCGCTGAGCGTTCCTATGTTAATGACGAGGGCACCGGCAATGCCTGCCATTTCTTCCACCTCTTCACAGGCGTGGGCCATGACTGGTGATGCGCCGATGGCAAGAAGAGCATTGGCCGTGGCATTCATAACCACATAATTGGTAATATTATGCACCAGCGGCGCCTGTGCCCTTATTGCCTCCACAGATTCCCATATCTCCTGCGATGATACCTTCATTGAAAAATCCTCCTAATTAATTACTCTATCTCTGTAAGAGCCCGATCGTATCGACTTGCCTTTCGATCAGTCCATACTTGTAGGCAAAATCGGCAAACCTCTGCCAGCGCTCCTTATCCAGTGTCTGGTTGTGGGCGTATAGCGGCAAGGTAACTCTGAAGGCCTTTGTCTCCATTCCCCGCGGCGCTTCGGGAAGTGCCTTGAAGTACCGATCGAGCGCCCCTTGGGGATTCTTTCTCGTCTGTGAAATGGCTCGGTCAATGGCGCTGATAAAGCCCTTGATGGCGTCACTCTTTTTCTTCAACGTCTCCTCGCCCGTTATAAAGATCAGTTCATCGTAATCGGGAATGCCCCATTGACTGGGTTCAAAGTAACCTGCCGGGTAGCCCTTCTCCTCCAGCTCTACTGCTTCATAGTTCTTGTAGGGCCCCATGATGGCATCGACCCTCCCCGACACCAGTGACTGGACTATGGCAAATCCCACATTTATGGGGGTGTAATTCTTTATCCCATTAATCTGCGCGAAGGCCTCGGCCAATATGTCTTCCATCCCCGGCACGGTATAGCCGATGATCTTTCCCTCCAGATCGGCCGGTGTTTCTATCCCCTTCCCCTTGAGGAAGAGGAGGACGCCGAGGGGGTGTTCCACCAGTCTCCCCACCACTCTGATCTTCAGTCCCTCAGCGGCCGCTATAACCGACTGGGGAGTGTATGATACGGCCAGATCGACATTGTTGGAGGCGGTCAGTTTCAGGGCATCCGTCGTCGCCGACGGGCTCAAAATCTTGACATCGATCCCCTCGTCTGTGAAAAATCCCTCCTCCTGTGCCACATAGAGCGGGAGGTGATCGATGTTGGGAAACCAGTCCAGCATAATCGTCACCCTTTGGGCGGCATAGACAGGGAAGGTAAAGAGGGAAAGAAAGAGAATCCCCGCAATTATTGTTTTCAACCTATATTTCATCGTACTACTCCTTTTATTTCCATGTAATAAATTTCTTTTCCAAAAATCCTACAAAGGCCCACAGGGAAAGGCCCATGATAGAAAGCCATAAAATTGCCGCAAAGACCATATCAACCTTGAGGCGGGCATTTGCCTGAATCATGAGATATCCGAGACCCATCTGAGCCCCCACCCACTCTCCGATGACGGCGCCGATGGTGGCAACGGTGACACCGACCTTCAACCCGGCGAAAAAGAAGGGGAGCGCCCAGGGCCAGTAGAGAACTCTCAGGGTATCCCAGAATCCCGCGCCCATTAAACGGAAGAACATGACATATTCGGCCCCGCAGTCTTTATACCCCTCCAGAAGACTGACAGTTATGGGGAAAAAGATGATAATGGCGGCCATCAAGACCTTGCTCGCAATGCCATAACCGAGCCAGATCACCAAGAGGGGAGCCAGCGCAAAGACAGGAATCGCCTGCGACACCACGAGAAAGGGTGAAAGTGCCTGACCTATAGAGGGCCTGACAAACATTATCGTTGCCAGTGGAAGGGCAATGAGAAGGGAGAGCACTATTCCCAGTATAATTTCCAGGGCCGTTACCGCCGCATGGGGGAGGAAGATGGGAGACTGCACAACGGCCACGGTAACAATCTGAATCGGAGCGGGAAGAATAAAATCGGGAATCGCAAAAAAGCGGCAGGCAAATTCCCAGACTGCGAGAACGGCAACAACCAGCGTGAGTGATATGACAGTCGACCACTTCATACCAGGCCACCCTCCCCGGCTTCGAAAGAGAGGGCGCCGTTTACATGTTCGCTCTCAAGCACCTGAAGGATATGTTCCTTTGTTTTGAGAATAGCGGGATTATCTCCCCGCCTCGGTTTCGGTGAATCCAACACGAAGGTCTCACAGACATTCATGGGGAAGGCACTCAGGACAAGAACCTCATCGGCAAGGAGGAGGGCCTCCTCAACGTCGTGGGTTATCATGAGAATCGTCTTATTGAACTCACTCTGAAAGAGAACAAGGAGCGACTGAAGGCTTCTCCTCGTAATCGCATCGACGGCGGAGAGGGGCTCATCGAGAAGGACGAGGTCGTGTTCAAACATCAAGGTCCGAACAAGGGCACATCGCTGACGCATGCCACCCGACACCTGGCGGGGGAGATAGTCTTCAAATCCGTCTATCCCCAGGCGACTGAAGAGTGACAGGGCCTTTCCCCTGGCACCGTTGTCCCTCTTAGAGATACGGGCAGGCAGAAGGGCATTGTCGATGAGTGACAACCAGGGCAAAAGCAGGTCTTTCTGCTGCATATAGGCGGCCTTCTTGCCCAGATTGGGGACCTCTTTCCCCTTCCACACAATTTCACCAGCGTCCCGCGGGACGACACCCGTCAAGACATCAAAGAAGGTACTCTTCCCGCAGCCGGAGGCCCCCACCAGTGTGGTGAATTTCCCCTTTTTTACGGTGAGATCGAATCCCTCCAATACGGTGAGATCTCCGAAACTCTTTGTCAGATTTGAAACGTCAAGCACTTAAAAAACCTTTAGTAAGTTAGAAATTGGTTTCGTTAGAAAGCAATTTCGTGACCGCATTAGCATTCACTTTTTTCAATTAAACCTAAATCCCCCGCACAACCGTTTACTGTTATCGGTTCACAGGTGACTGTTTTTCCCCGAAATACTATTTCCCTTGCTTACTACTTTACCCTGTTAAATAAGATTTGATCCTTTTTCGAATAAACATTTTCCATCTGTTCTTTTAACCGTGAGCCGATAATTGTAAACAGCACCACTATGCCGTATTGCGGCATTATAATAGGAAGTAACTTGTTATGTAGCGTGGGGCCTCTGTGCCCCACAAATATGTTGCCCACAGGGGCAACGCTACTGCACATATACAGATTTAAGTTACTTGAAAGTCAACCGTAACCTGTTACGTAATTCCCTATCATTTCACTCGAATCCTCGAACCCTCGACCCCTTAAGGATTACGCCTGCCCAATTGCAAGCGATACTCTACACTCATTGGAAAATGATCAACATCAATGTACACTTCCGGCGGTCACTTCCACGCCTTCAACCGGTTGGACAACACCAGTACCTTGTCGGCAACGTCGGAAGGATTCTTTCCGAGAACGCGGATCACCGGTTCTTTTCCTACATCTCCCCGGTCAAAGATCATGTCGGGAATTGTACTTCGCTCTGCCAGAACATTGTTCGTTCCCCACTCCAGCGAAGACCCTTCACGCGTTTTTACTTCGTCAGGTTCGTCGCTGCGGCTGAATTCCGCTATATCGTAACGACAGTCGCGGCATATCTTCACAAGTTCATCGGAGAACCTGATATCCATGGCGGAACGATATTCGTCATCGTAACCCATAACCGTGAGGACTATCTTTGCAACGTGCTGTGAAACACCGAAGGCAGGATCATGCAGGGTCTCCGCATCTTCGCCCACCCGGACAATGCGCCCCGGAATTCCAGCCACATCATCTTTATCCACGGCATGGGGAAGGGCATAGACAAAATTTGACTGGATTTCAGGAATAATGTTGCCGCACCTGCCATCCTTCAAACCTTTAACTGCATCTTTTAACTCTTGCACACACAGGTATCGTTCACTGTTTCTCAAGAGATAGGCAAAATGATTAGTGGGACCATGCCCACCGCCGATGCGAAGGGAAAATCGTATGGCCGTCGTTATATAGTCCTTGGCCCGTTGTACCGCCTCATGCACCGGCATATCCTGCCCGATCCCCGTTGCAATGGCAGAGGAAATGGTACAGCCCGTGCCGTGGGTATCCTTTGTGTCTATCCTCTCAGATCGGAATTCATAAAATTCTTTCCCATCATAGAAAATGTCAACGGCATCTCCCGTCAAATGCCCGCCCTTTACCAGGACGTTCGCGGCACCCATCCGGCTGATCGCCTCTGCCGCTCTCTTCATATCCTCAATGGACTCGCATTTCAGACCCGTCAGTTCTTCCGCCTCGGGAATATTGGGTGTCACGACAAAAGCGAGGGGCAGGAGTTCATGAATGAGCGTCTCTTTGGCATCGTCCCGGATCAGTTTCGCTCCCCCCTTGGCCACCATGACGGGATCGACAACCAGTTTTTCGACCTTGTATTGGCGAACTTTTCCGGCAACCGCTTTGATGATTTCAGAACTGGAAAGCATGCCCGTCTTCGCCGCATCGATGCCTATATCGGTTGCCACTGCATCAAACTGCTTTTCCACAAACTCTATGGGAACTTCATGTATCCCGTGGACGCCAAGGGTGTTCTGTGCCGTCAGCGCCGTTATGACACTCATACCGAAGCCGCCCAATGCCGTAATTGTCTTCAGGTCTGCCTGTATACCAGCACCACCACCGGAATCGGACCCGGCTATAGTCATAATCCTTTTTAGTTTCATAGATCTTCTTCCCTTCCAAAATTTCGTATTACCAGCAGTTGCCCCGATTCGACGGAGATGGTACCCCTTTCATCTACCAACCGATTGCTGATGCCGTAGGGTTTCCCGATCTCCATCTTCCCCCCAACAAGGGGGTATTCAAAACCCGTCAGGGTTATGCCGGAAACTTCAGTAGAGAGGGGGAAAAGAGAAATGGTCTCACCCTTTTGGCCATCACATTCATAATATTTTTCAACAATAAAGACTTCACAAATCTCGTCGATTATTCGCGCCTGAACCCCTTCTTTCACACACATCACGAGAAGAAAGATATTGGCCAACGCGTGATCGATACGCCCTCCCAGGGCACCCACTATCCATATCTCGTCGGGATTCAGTTCAAAGGCCTGCATGAGCGCAAGTTCCGTGTCCGTCTCATCCTTCCCTTTAGGAAAGACCTTTGTCCGGCTCCCCTTTTTCGTAAAGTACGTCAGCGTGTCTTCATCGATCGAATCCATGTCTCCCACAATATATTGGGGAACAATATCGAGAGGGCGCAAATGACGCGCCGCACCGTCGGCACAGATAATAACGGGATCGACGGCCTCCGCTATTTTGCGTCTCAAAAACTCTCGATCACCGACAACACCGCCGGAGATGACGATAACTCTATCCATCTATCAAGCCCCCTCTGCAGGCCGGGAAATCTCATCCACCGAATAAAAATGGGGCACACCCCTTCCGGATATGCCCCATAAACAACATGTTACTTATGCTCCCTACGCTGGCATTATCCAGATCAGGTTCAAAGGGTATTTTCTCAGCCTTCGTGGCACCCCAGAATCGTTACTCAGTTATTGTGTAAATTATACTTCAAGTGCTTTCAACAAATCAAGATGTTTTATTTTCGATCCATAATCGCAGTGAGGATTATCATTTGGAATCAAATCCCTTCAAGCAGATAACCCCTTTATCTCCTTCCTGCGCTAACTCATAGTAACGATTGTAAAAAAGATGATACTATTTATGTAACCAGACATCCCCGATCTGTGTTACCATCTATTGGTGTTACTGGCTCTTCGTCTTGTCCGGCACGGTAATGTCATTCACTTCCGCAAAGCTTGTCATCACACTATCGAATAACGGGAGTCCGTAGATAAAAGAAGTCTAAGATTTCTCAATCGCAATCAGGCCTGCTAAATGACAGCATGTTGTTGACATTGCACTCGTGGTCAGTTCAGATACAAGGGTCTGTAGGGGGGACAAAATCCATGGATTCAAAAGAAAACAATAAAAATTCACCCGTACCTTTCCCCGTTTCTGATTTGACGTGGGACCACTTTATCTATCCCCGGGCAGCAAAGAGCGACAAGACCATCAGTGCCTATGTAGAATCCCTTGCCGCGGGCGCCGATTTTCCGCCAATCACGATCCAGAGGATCTTCAACTATACCGGTGACGCGGAAAAACCGGAAGCCACCATCATCATCGACGGCATCCATCGCTGGCACGCCTTCAGGAACGCGGCATCAAAGAGATCCCCGCCGTTGCATTGAAGGAAACACCCCTCGATTACGAAACAAACAAGGATGGCCTTTCTGAATGCCGACTGGCGAGATTTTCAATCCACACCCGCTTCAAAAGAAAACCCAGAGAGATCAAACACCATATTCGACTATCACCTGCTTCTGTCACAGACGGGATGGGAAACAACCCACCGAGTAGAATGCCCCCTCTCCACGGAACGCCTGACGGGAAACGAGGTGCAGAAAATGCAGGACGCGCGCATCCTCGGAACAGTAGGAAGAACCCTGCTGATCGCGAAAAGATCGTAATAAACCCGCGTGTCTTTGAACAGAGCAAGGTATTTTAAGATAACTTATGAAGGCTTTAAAATACAGTTTTGAAAGGTTGGCGGTACACATTACACCTACCGATACGCCCTTGACTGTACCGAAAGATTATGTATAGTTTATTGGAGTTGTGGATTCAGAGCAATTTGTTTGTGTAGCAGCTTTCAGTTGGTAATGCCCAAGGGTTAATTGGGGAGAGAGCTATTAATTAATTTTGATGCGTGAAAAAGGTGAGAGATTAGTAACCTAAAACGAGAGCCGCTAATGCCGTATGGTCCTTTGCTGGAGCCACATTCTTATTGCTTGGCCTTTTTCAGGGTGATAATCACCACAAAGGCCCTTGCTTTCTGTCAATGTTTTCATCCAGCGACGTGACCCATTACGTGCATCGCAGCATCTCAATTGCTTATAAGATAATAATCCCCATTCTGTCTGTCAACTAATAAAAGAGTATGATTATAAGGAACTTCAAATCCGGTGTGAAGCGTTAAAATCGGAAAGTTAAAGAGAGTTAAAGACAGGTTAAAGGATAAGGACTTCTTACTGAAAGAAAGCACTCAACGATTCTGAGTAATCTCCATACTTTCTAATCGTAATAAATTAAATGTATCACATTGCATTGACATGTGAGGCCATTCGCTGTAAAGTTTTCCCACTGAAAGTCAAGGAGAGGAAAAATGGTTGAGTATCCAAAATACAAAAAGGTGCTTTTCTGTACAGATTTCTCTAAGAATGCAGACTGTGCCTTTGATTATGCGTTCGGTATTGCCAGGAGAGATGAGAGTGTCCTCTATATCCTTCACGTCACGCCGAACAATCCCGAAGGGGAAATACTTTTAATGAATTATACGACCAAAGAGGAATTTAAAAAGATACAAAAGAACTTCCAAAAAACTCTTAATAGTCAATACAACGAACAATATCTAAGCAAGATCAAGGATAGGAGTAAAGTTAAATTCGTTACCAAATCTGGTCTTGCATATGAAGAAATTCTCAGGTTTGCAGTTAAGGAGGAAGTTGATCTTATCACGATGGGGACGCAAGGAAAAACGGGATTGAAATATGTCGTTTTGGGAAGTGTAGCCGAAAAAATCGTCAGATACAGCCCTATCCCGGTCTTCATCATTCCTTGCAAAGGAAAATCTGGACGTGACTTATTCAGATGAGGATTTACCGTTTGTTGTAAAGTTAAAAGAGATGCTCAATGTAAAATAAGGAAATCCAGTTGGCTCGTTACGCTTGCTGCTGATTTTTGTATTACTTTCTTTCGATCTGTAATTCGCAACATTGCATGACGTCCTAAATACTTGACTTGTGAATTATGCAACAGAAAGATAATATCAACGTACCAATTTCATTTTAATTAGGACACCTCCCTATTTCTTTCTTGGCCATCCCATCTTTCCCCATGAAAACAGGGAAGTGTCCCAATACTGTCCGGTACGATCCTTGCTATCTCTTAAAAGCTATTAAAGACAAGAG
>CAYMYS010000030.1:0-28558 GCA_964394725.1 uncultured Syntrophaceae bacterium | reverse complement strand
AGTCCCACAGGTCCCATGTCCGCAGTCCCCAGTTAAGTGCTTCAAATCGCTGGAGATCGTCTTTACCTTCCAGGTCAAGTGACCATACCATCGGCTCCGTCCAGCCCCCAGTACGATCTTCCGGACCTACGGGGCAAGCGTGTTTTTGGGCTACCTGCGCGACGGTGAATCCCCTCGATAAATCGGTATTTGTGGGAAATGCCAATGATGATAATTTGAGAAATTCTTTGTTGCTTTATCCCCACTGTTTTCGAAATTTTCTCCTGGAGCCATCGCCTCCAAAAAAGGACGAACCAGCAGGGCTAGCCATCGGCTTCAGCGGCGGTTGTGAAAAAACTATTGAAAATGTAAAATTATGTCACTATAGTCATTACAGAAAATAAGCCACAAGTATCCTTAACGAGGTCTTGTTATGAAGCAATTGACAGTAAGCACCCGTTCCCGCCTTGGGATGATAGATATAACGGGAGAGATCAGGGCCGCCCTCAGAGAGAGTGATGTAAAAGAAGGAATATGCTACGTATTTGTCCCCCATACAACGGCCGCCGTCACCATAAATGAAAACGCCGACCCCGATGTCCCCAGGGACATCTTAAAGGAACTGGACAAGGTTATCCCCTTCAGTGACAGCTACAGTCACAGGGAGGGTAACTCCGCCGCCCATATCAAGGCGTCCCTCGTCGGCGCCTCGGAGACAATCCTTATAGAAAAGGGGAAACTCGTCCTGGGTACCTGGCAGTCCGTCTTCTTCTGCGAGTTCGACGGCCCCCGGACACGAAAGGCATTTATCAAGATAGTCTAAATAAGACAAAACACTCCGGCATGGAAACATGTAATGCCCTATTCCCGGTTGCTTATTCGTGACAATTCGTATAGAAGGAATATCACGCAGCGACTGTAAAAATACAAAGAGGGTCTATGATTGAAAAATTACGTATCCATCTCTCTCAAATATTCTGCGTTATATTATTCCTGCTCATTGCCTTGACCGACAGCGCATGGGAAACGAAATCCCTCTTAATGGGAAAATTTCTCTTTCTTGGCGGTGTCACGTTAGTGGGAATCGCTTCCATGGGAAGGCTATGGTGTTCCCTCTATATTGCCGGCTACAAGACGAACAACCTCGTCACCGATGGGCCATATTCAGTATCGAGGAATCCCCTCTATGTCTTCAGCCTCCTTGGCGCCATGGGCATCGGGTTGATCTCTGAAACCCTTCTCATACCCGCCCTTATCCTGATTGCTTTTGCCATATATTACCCCAGCGTTATCAGGAGCGAAGAAGGGGGAATGAAAGAGTTTCACGGAGAGGCATTTGAATCCTATTGCGCCCGTGTTCCATCCTTCTTCCCGAAGATGTCCCTTCTGCGGGAACCGGAATCATATCTTACAAAACCGAAAGTCTTCAAGCAGCATATATTCAGCGCCCTCTGGTTTATATGGTTTATCGGCATTATGGAGTTTATTAAGGGACTTCACGCCATTCATGTCCTGCCCACACTGTTCAGCATTTATTGACTTGCTCAACTGACGTGACAGACTGCTTTCCCTTCCTTTTCTACCGTGCCTTTTGAGGACGTCGATGGACGGCAGGAGCCGGAATATTTCGGTGTATACATCAGAGAAAGGGGAATAACTGATGAAGAAAAGTGCTCTTATTCTGGGTGCCACCGGTCTCGTTGGGGAACACCTTGTCAGACTTCTTCTGGATGACGACGGGTATGAAGAGGTAAAAATCTTTGTCCGCCGTCCTACCGGTATAAGTCATACTAAATTGCTGGAACAGATCGTCGATTTTGAAGACATAAAGACATGGAAGACGCTCCTGTCTGGCAACGTTCTTTTTTCCTGCCTCGGTAGTACCATCAAAAAGGCCAGCACCAGGGAAAAACAATATCGAGTCGACTATACCTATCAGTATAAAGCCGCCGTTGCGGCTGCCGACGCGGGAGTGGCGGCATATGTGCTTATTTCATCGTCGGGAGCAAATCCCCACTCGCGGATATTCTATTCCCGAATGAAAGGGGAACTTGACAGGGATATCAAGAAACTCCCCTTTCAGGCCATTCGCATCGTGAAACCTTCGGTACTCGTGGGAGAAAGAAGGGAAAAACGTCGCGGTGAAGCTGCAGCCATTGTACTGGGAAAGATTGTGGCCACACTGATTCCACCCCTCAGAAAATATCGCCCCATAGCCGCCGAAGTGGTAGCCAGGGCGATGATAAAAGTGGCAGAAGACGGAGAACCGGGCATAAAAGAGTATGAACTGGGAGAAGTCTTTACGCTGGGAAGGAGACAGTGACCGTCACGAGGGCATTGGCCGGACCCAATGAACTACCCCACCGCAGGCAGTGGAAAATACCCTCGCTACAGAGTTCAAAGCATCGAAAACAGAGGGGAAGTCTTATCCTCATTTATTGACTTGTTCAACTGACATCTCAGGCTGATTTAGATCAGGCCACCTGACGGAATCTAGGGAAGACGAAAAAGAAAACTATGGCAAAGAGGCTCAATAAAAGACCGGCAATCCTCAGAGCATTGGCGGTCCCGATGCCTTCAGCAAGGGCTCCAAAGGGTACGGCACTTAATGGCATAACCCCAAAGGTCATCATGGCCATACTCACGATACGACCACGCATTTCGCGAGATGAGTAGGACTGCATGAGCGTCATGTTGAGAGTCATGAAGACGGCACTCAAAAGCCCGACGATCAGCAGAACGGGCACGGCCGTTGCGTAGGAGGTACACAGAGAAAATAGTGCCAGGGCGACCCCCCATACAAAAGCGTTCACCACAAGAAATGCCCCGCGTTTTCTCAGGCGATCGAAAGAGGCAAGCCCCATTGCACTGATAAGAGAGCCGATACCGACACATGCCATCAGGAGTCCCAGTCCATTCGCCTGAATATTGAGAACTTCTCTGCCCCATGCCGGCAGAAGCGCCAGATAAGGAAATCCGAAAAGGGCTGGCACAAGACTCATTATGACAAGCCCCCGGAGGGTGGGATCACCGGCCGCATATTGAAATCCTTCGCGAATATCAGCAGTTATTCCCTTGCCGGAGCTGCCCTTCAATCGAGTCCCGTCCGTTTTGATCAGGCCCGTGCTGAGGGCGGAAAAGGCATGAATAAGGGCGATCAGGTAGAATACTCCCGCCGTGTCCAGATAGACGATAAGCACACCGGCCAATGCCGGTCCGATGACCCGTGTCATATTCATGCCGGCGCTGCTGAGGGAAATGGCATTCATGAGGGTTTCCCCAGGCACAATGTCGGAGATGATCGACTGCCTGCTGGGCATGTTGAAGGCTGCCAGGGTGCCGTTACACACCCCGATCACCAGGAGATGCCAGAAAAGAATGAGGCCCGTCATGTCGAGTATTGCCAGGAGCAAGGTGAGGATAGCGTTCCCGCTTTGACTCAGCAGTATTATGTGCCTTCGGGGAATGCGATCTGCGAGGACTCCTCCGAGTATGGAGACAAAAGTCAGCGGCAGGGCGAAAGACATCATGACCAATGCAAGGGCCAATGGGGAATCATCGGTCAGACGGAGGACGAGCCATCCACGGGCGACCTGCTGCATCCCCACTGCCATAAAAGAAAAAACGGTCCCGAGCCATAACCACAGGTAGTCTCTATAACGGAACGACTGAAGGACCGAGGAAAATCTGCGACGACGCAAAGACAGTGATTTTTCTCCCTCATGTCCGGGCTGGCATTTTTTCTCTTGGTCTATCCGGGAATCCATAATTTGTAGTACCTTTATAAAAGATGCCGAGATCTACAGGGGTGAAACAGCATCGTGCAGCAGTTCTATAGTAGCGCATCTTGCTTGTCAACGGTCTTTTAAAATACCAATTGCTTAGAATTTACACGAGTGGAACAAATGCAAGTAAAAAGGATTATGGGAAGGACTATCATGACGGCACGCAGTACCGCCAGGGTAGGCACAGAAGACAAAAAGCTAAAGCAGGGGAGGATTCACTTGCTATCTTCTGGAGTGTCCCCGGGGGAAGCAGACAGTGAAGGTAGTACCTTCCCCTTCGACAGAGGTAACGTCGATTGTTCCCTCATGGGCCTCTACTATCTTCCGGCAGAAGGTAAGACCGAGACCCGATCCCTTCTGTGTATCTCCCTTTGTCTTTACCCTGTAGAAGGGTTCGAAAATCACGGGTATCTTGTCTGGAGCAATGCCGATGCCCGTATCGGAAACGCTGGCGGTAACGTAATATTCGTCCTGCCCTGCGCTGATTGATATCCGGCCGCCAGCAGGCGTGTACTTCGCCGCATTCCCAATAATATTGACAAAGACACGTATAAGACTCTCCTCGTCACCCTCAATACCCGGCAGCCCCTCGGCTATTTCCGTTGTCACGGAAAGCTCACACTGCCGGCAGAGAGCCGACAATTCATCAATGCTTTTCAGGATGAGTGATGATAGGTTGACGGATTCCATTTTCCGGTTAAAGATTCCGGCTTCGATACGACTGATATCGAGCCAGTGCTCCACCAATTCACAAAGACTCTGAAGGCGCCTGTTGCACCGCTCGACAATTTCTTTCCCCTCGCTATTGAGACTCTCACCGGCAATAACCGTTAGGGCCTCCATATACTGCTGAATAGTGGCAAGGGGCGACCGCATTTCATGGCTGACAAAGGTAATGAAATTTTGCTGCACCTGCTCCTTCTCCTTCCGCAGACGCCGCGTTTCCATCGCAAGACTCCTGTGCTCGATGCATCTCTTCGTTACCGCTCTCAGTTGGTCAGGAGTAAAGGGTTTGGGGAAATAATCATAGGCCCCTTTTTTCATTGCCTCCACGGCCGTAATGATAGAGGCGTAACCGGTGATGATGACAAGCACCATATCGGGATTATCCTTTGAAAGGATATCGATAACCTCCATCCCTGATATGGAAGGCATCTTGAGATCAACAAAAACAACGGCGGGCTTCTCCTGGCGGGCAATTTGAATACCTGCCAGACCCTCTCCCGTCGTGAGTACCCTGTAGCCTGATTTTTCCAGGACCTGTGCGCACCCGTCTCGTATCGACGCCTCGTCATCGATGACAAGGACGAGCGTGTCCGCTCTTTCGTCCATCATTGTATCCTTTGCTATTTAATCAACCGATCGGCGGATCGAAGAAGCTCGTCTGCCTTGATAGGCTTGTGGAGCACCATATCGACTCTGGGAAACTCATCGGAAGGTTCAAAGGACTGATAGGGACCCTGAAGATCGACGGCGCTCAATATGATAAGGGGAAGCTCTTTCCCTCCCTCGGAACTGCGCACCTTCGAAACAACATTGAATCCCTCGCCCCAGGTCTCCATCATCATGTCCACGATGGCAAGGTCGGGGCGCACCTCCTTCACCATCTCAATGCCTGTCTTTCCATCTTCGGCAAGAAAAACCTCGTATCCTCCGCTTTCAAGGATGAACTTCGTCGCCATGAGGAAATCCTTGTCGTCATCGATAAGGAGAATCTTTTTTTTAACAGTCACGGTTGATCACCTCCATCTATCCTTTGCACTATACAGACGCAAAGATAGTGCCAGACAGTAATTCCCTGATGTTATTATTCATTAATTAAAAATAACTATAAGTCCATACCTCGTGATGGGGCATTCCGCCCCCTCGGTGAAAAAGAAGGCCCCTCCACTGTTTACTTTCTCCGGATTGAAACTCCCCGCAGAAAGCAGCGTCATTGACGGAAATCACATCGACCATCGCCGATGCATGATGGGGGGTGGGGCTGGTTTGGCGCCATTGCAGCGCAAACATACTGAACCAGCCCCGGAGGGAACCTGTTGTATCTACTTTTTTACATCACAATAGCCCTGCAACTGTCATGTTACCGGTGCATCAGACTTACATTGTGAACCCGGCATCACTCCCTTACGTACAAATTACTGAAGATCCCCGGAAGGGCACGGGGAATATTATTTCGAAGAGCCGATCAGATTGTTGACACGGGAAAACAATTCGGCAACGGGAATCGGTTTAGCAACATAATCATCGGCCTGGAGGTATTCGCCGTCCGTCTCGGGAGAAAACCGGTTGATGACCGAACTCTTCCCACGTCGTTCCGTCCTCAAGTTTCAGTTGAAACAAGCGATGCTCCTGAATTTGAGGCAAGGTCCGCAGGATTGAAACGGGATGAAGATCATAGATATTTTCAGGATTGTTCCCCATTACGCGCCCCCTTGGCAGAATATTCGCTTCTCACAGCCATATAACGCAATTTCAATATCACAATTACAGATAATTATATTTACTCACAATATTGTATATCACCGAAAATCACCGGTAGTAATCCGGGGTGTCTTTCCCCTTCGGCGGGGCACTTTTCCCCGGGGTGGGTTCAAATGGGGGATCAGCTATCGATTAGTTGGAGTTAACCCCCTGAGGGTTCAGGGGATCGAGGGGTCAGTGATCCGAGTGAAATGGGAAAACCGTTTACGGTTTACAGTTATCGGTTCACGGTTAAAAAAACAGACTCTGGAGGAGAAATCGAAAGAATGTCAAACGCGCTTGTAAAGTCTCTATAAAGCATACTCTTGAATTGTTGAGGTTCAATCTGCAAGATTGAACCAGCGGCAGATGGACCCTCGAACCCTTGGCCCCTTGAATCCTGGAATCCTTTTGAGGAGTTTTACTCGTGCAGGCATCTTTGAACAGCGCTAAGACTTTTTGTCCCCAAGCCATGGGCGCGTGTTGTCAAGAAGGTAATCGGCAAGGTTTTTTACCATACAGTCGCCACAGAGGTGAACCATGGACATGCTTTCGATGTGTCTTACAACGATGAGGTCCCTTGAACCATCACGGCAGAGAAAACATGAATCGGCCTTATCTTCTTCATGAAAACGATAACTTTCCTCGTCATCATATTTTATAGCCACGACAGATCACCCCTTTCTAAACAGGAACCGGCACGATAATCTTCGCCGTACCCGCTTTTCCAAACTGTAACATTGGACCTTCTTCCCAGAAGACTATAAAAAGAGAGGACTCCCTGTCAAGAAGATAAAGGCCCATGTCATACATGGGAGAAATGCCTTGCTGTTTTCTTACCCTCCGGTATATGCTAAATTCAATATTATATAGCCGGTGAGATGATAATGCCATGTTTGAACTGAATGAAGAACAGAGGATAATCAAGCAAAACGTCCACGCTTTTGCAAAGAAGGAACTGGCTCCCCATGCTGCCTACTGGGACAGCTCTGGGGAATTTCCCTGGCCCAGCGTAAAAAAGATGGCGAAAATGGGCCTGACGGGATTATACCTGCCCACCGCTTATGGCGGCACAGGTGCCGACCTCCTAACCTGTGGGATTGCCCTGGAAGAGGTGGCCCGCTTTGACCATAATTGCGCCATCATCCTCTGCGGGTGTAACATCACGGGAGGGATACTGACGCAGGCCTCGGAGAAGATCAGAGAAACCTTTTTACCGGAAATTGTCCAGGGGGGAAGTGTGATAGCATTTGCTGCAGCAGAACCGGAGGCAGGTTCCAATATTCGGGCGATACGAACCAGGGCAGAGTTGAAGGGCAACACCTATGTGGTAAGTGGTGAAAAATCGATGATCACCTTTGCCAAGGTTGCCAGCGCCTTTATCGTCCTCGCCAGAACAGAGGCACACAATGAAGAAGGCATCACCTGCATATTCGTCGAAAGCGACAGACCCAACATAGACATCAAGGAACTGCAGGGCTTCGGCTGGAAAGCGACCAAGTGGGGAAACGCCGCCTTTAACGACGTCGAGGTCCCTCTTGAGAATCTTGTAGGAGAGAAAAACAACGCCCTGTCCATGCTGAAAAAGACGGTGCAGCAACAGCGGGCACTTACAGGCCTCATCGCTCTGGGAACGGCCGCAGAGGCCCTCGACGAGGCGGTGAAATACGCAAAGATACGCGAAGTATTCGGCAAACCCCTGGGAAAATTCGAAGGGATTCAATTCACATTGGCCGAAGACTATACCATGCTTCAATCGGCCAGATTGATGTGCTATCAGGCCCTTTCTCTCATCGAAAAAGGCGCTGAGGAGGCCTCACAGTGGTCAGCAATGGCCAACCTGATCGGCGGGGAAACGGCCTACAAAATCGCCAACGATGCCATGGACGTATATGGCGGAATGGGCTATACGAAGGAATTCCCCTTCGAACGCTACCTGCGCGATATTAAGGCGACACAGATTGCAAACGCCACACTGAAGATAGAGATAGGACGAGGCCTTTTTGGAAAGGATTTCGTTCCCTACGCCTGAGGGCGGGAAGTTGCACAGAGTAATGGGGTGTCGGCAGACATGTCTCACAAAATCATCAAAACAGGCATCATAGGCTTCGGTCTCTCGGGGAGGGTATTTCACGCACCCTTTCTGCACACCAACCCCAATTTCACACTCCAGACTATTGTAGAACGCCACAGAGAAGATTCGAAGAAAATATATCCTTGAATCCTTGACCTCTGGAATCCTTGGACCCTCTTTTCCAACTAAATTGGAGAAGAACTAAGCACAAATCATTCCCGATCTTTTCCCTCCACGGGAATGGTAACGACCCCATGGGAGTGGAGTTCCTCAAACCCCAGAAGTATCAGTTCTTCCGCCACATTCAGGACAGAATCTCCCTTTATAACGATATAATCCATAAAGTCCTGGTAATCTGTTATATTGTGCTTCTTCAGAAGATTCTTAAGCTTATTACGGTTGATGCGCATGGATTGTCCTCCCTCATCCCTGTATGCCATACCCGGAATGCGTAAAAAAACCCCGATCACTTCTTTTGTGAAAAGGGATTTCTTATTCCTTCATAACATTCCTCACACCACACTATTAATAAATCAGCTACAGCCTTAATGTTACTCAAAAAAATTCATAACTCCAAAGATTTTGATTGTCAAGGAGAACAGGAGAACAGGAGAAAGGGAGAAAGGGAGAAAGGGAGAATGGATCGTCTCTCGTTGCTGTCTTGGCAGAACTTCCATCTACGGCGTAAAGATTACAGTTAAGACCATCGATAGGTCTAAAATATAATTCTTTTCCCCATTATCATGAAAAATATGATACCTACACCTCTTCTCACTCTGAGACTTGCAGGGTCACCGGGACGGAGAAAATCGAAAATCACACAACTACCACGATTGAATGGGCACAGACACCAGGCTTACACCGAAGCAGATAAAGGAATTTCAACGCACCGTCTACGACCACTACCGAGACAACGGCCGGACACTCCCATGGCGAAAGACGGAAGACCCCTACGCGATTCTCGTATCGGAGATCATGCTTCAACAGACGCAGGTCGCCCGTGTCATTGACAAGTACGAGCAATTCATAAACACCTTCCCCGACATTGAAAGCCTTGCCCAGACACCCCTGCGAGAAGTCCTTCGGCTCTGGCAGGGCCTGGGATACAACCGCCGGGCGCTTTTCCTCAAAAAATGCGCCGAAGAAGTGACCTCGCAATTTCACGGAATCATACCTGACCATGCCCGGGAACTGATAAAACTTCCCGGAATCGGTGCGGCAACGGCGGGCGCTGTCTGTGCCTATGCCTTTAATCAACCGGTGGTATACATCGAGACAAATATCAGGACCGTATACATCTACCACTTTTTTAAAGATGTGGAAAAGGTGAATGACGGCGATATAAAGCCGCTCGTCAGCGAGACACTCGATAAAGATAACCCACGGCGATGGTACAACGCCCTCATGGATTACGGCGTCGAACTGAAGCAACTGCATGCCAATCCATCACAAAAGAGTTCCCACTACCAGAAGCAGTCACCCTTCAAGGGATCAAACAGACAGGTCAGGGGGGCGATCCTCAAGAAGATGACGACGGTGGAACGATTGCCGCGACAAGAACTGTCGGACAGCCTCCCCTTCGACAGAGAAATAATAGAGGAAAATATTATGGGTCTCGAACAGGAGGGGCTGATCGTAGTAACAGAGGGGGACGAGATCGCCATTCTCTGAATGAAAGCAGGGGCGTTAGAGGGATAACAACAAAGCAGGCTGTCCCTGTTACTCCGGTATCGAATCTCGCTGTATCGGTTTCAGCGACACAGTCGCTGCCAAGCCGATGGCAGCAAAGAGAAGCAGTATCCAGAAAGCTATCCGGTAGCTACCGGCGATATCATATAGATGTCCCGCCAAAACAACACTGAGCGCTCCGCCGGCGGTACCGAAACTGATGATAATCCCCAGGATAAGACCATGCGCACGAGTGCCGAAAATTCCGGCAACCATGGGCGAAATTATGGCAAAGAAGCCACCATGACTGAAGCTGTAAAGAACAGCAAAGACATAGAGCATCCATAATTCCGTAGCTATCTGGAGCCAGCATAACGATGCCGCCAGAATCACAAAGCAGATGAGCATCGTTGCCCTGTTACCCAGTCTGTCACTCATAACACCCCCTGCCAGTCTCCCGACAATACTAGCTCCGCCGATTATGGAAAGTATAGAGGCGGCACTTGTGGCGGCAACGCCCAGATCGATGGCATGCTGAGCAGTATGTGTCATTATTGTATGACTATTGAAAACGATACTGAAGTATACAAGGCACATCGTCCAAAACTGGCGTGTAGAAATGGCTTCTCGAATGGTAAGCCCTTCTTCTACCACATTGGTAGCCCCCACATTATTTCCTGTCGAACCATAGGGAGACAGATCCATTTCCGCCGGGTCCCGCCTCAAAAATTGTGAGAGCAAAACGACAAGAATAAGGCACACGCTGCCAAGAATTGAGTAGGCAATACGCCAATTGTAGTTCACAATGAGTCGACTGGCCAGAACAGACATCATCATAATACCGATTCCGCTTCCCACTTTGATAATGCTGCTTGCCAAACCCCTTCCTTTGATGAACCATCTCGCCACTGTGGATAAGAGTATAATATCGGCGCCACAGAGACCGATAGCCACTAATACGCCGTAATAGAGATATAACTGCCAGACTGCATTGACTTGCGACATGAGCAATAGTCCCACACCTAAAAAGAGGCCGCAAAAGGTCATCATGCGTCGAGGTCCGAATCTGTCATTGAGGCCGCCAATGATGATGTTAAATACTCCGTTCAGAAAAAAGCTGAGAGAAGCCGCCCCCGCAATGGTGACACGCAACCAGCCGAAGTCGGTCAAAAAGGAGTTGAAAAATACGCCGAAGGTACTGTAGATGCCCCAGTTTAATCCCTGGATGACAAAGGCTACGGCAGCTATGATATAGCCATAGAATAGTTTGGTTTTTTTAGATTTGCATAGCGACAACTGTTGATGCTCAGTCAAAATAAACTCCTGCGATTTTATAGTAGCACAGTGCGGACTGTCATATTGACACCATGCGAGAAATGCCAACCCCTCGTGATTGGCATCCAATTTCGTTATTCGAAGTTTTACATGGGAAGCATTAGATCGGATTAGGATTTCTCTTACGATAAACTACATATAGGAACACAGTACCTCCAAGTCAAGAATAAAGAACAGGATTCTTCTCCAGCTTAGGTGGAAAAGAGGACCTCATAAGGTTATAACCTGTTCCACCATCGTCGCCTCCGTGGGATGCCTTCTCTTTGGAACGGCACCGACAATATATGTGGCCATACTCGGACGGGCCCTTATCAGCATGGGTGTTGCCGGCGTCTTTATCCCCGCCCTGAAGATCTTTGCACGCTGGTACAGGCCCAACGAGTTTACCACACTGACGGGAACGATGATCGGGATCAGCGGTCTCAGCTATATCGTCGCGGCAGTACCCCTCACCTATTCGGTTACCCTTTTTGGATGGCGCCTTACCCACATAGGCATTGCAGTCATATCCCTTTCACTGGCAATTCTCTGCTGGATTATCGTAAGAGACAGACCCGAAGACAGAGGCCTTGCGGCAATCAACCCTGTAAACGAGACGACACTTCAGAGACCCTCCCCCGCTAGAATCAATAAAGAAGATCGATCAAAGCCGGGAGTGCTGCATATTATCAAGGGATTAGATTTCTGGATGTTGTTCGGCACCATGTTTTTTACGGGGGGTGTCGCCTTTTCATTTCTGGGTCTGTGGGCGGTCCCCTATCTGATGGATGTGCATGACCTGAGCAGAATCAATGCAGGTAAATTACTGGCAATCATGCCTCTCGGCTATGTTATCAGCGGTCCCGGTGCAGGGATTATAGCAGACAAGTTTTCCATAAAGAAGCAGACCATCCTCTTTTGTTCCATTGGCCTTGGCATCGCCGCATGGGTGACACTCCTCACTGTTGGAAAGGCATCATACAGTGCCGTCATAGTCGCTTTTCTCCTGTCAGGCCTTTCCGCCGGAGGAACGGTGCCGGTTCTCTTTTCCATCATCAAAGATATATTTCCCGAAAAAATCATGGGAACGGCCTTAGGATTAATAAACCCCGCCTCCTTCGTGGGGGCCATGCTATACCAGCCCCTGAGCGGTGTCATTTTCGAAAGATTCGGAAAACTGGCGTCGGGGTCCTATCCCTATGACGCCTATCGGATACTATTCCTTTTTTTCCTCCTTTCCTATCTTCTCGGCCTTGCCACGGCCTGGATGATTTCTAAAGGAAAGAAGGGGAGTTCCCGTTATCGTTGATTGTGACCAATCGACTCACGCAGAATATGTCACTTCAACATATCCCGGCAGATCACACTCAGGCAAAGAGCAGCGCACCAATGATGGCCAGTATGATTGCGCGGAAAAAATCGATGACGGGATTCAATACACCGAAGTATAGTAATCCGATGACGATGAAAAATCCGTAGGGTTCCAGTCGCGAAAGGGCGTACTGGAGGCGTGCCGGTAAAAAGCCCATCAGAATCTTTGAACCATCAAGGGGAGGTATGGGTATCAGATTGAATGCCGCCAGTATGATGTTGATACGGGCCAGGACATAGAGCATGGTAGCCAGCATACTGTGTGACGGCGGTGATAAAAGACGAAGCAGAAGAAAGGCGAAAAAGGCAAGTATCATGTTGACGATTATTCCCGCCGACGAGACCAGTATGAGCCCCTTTCTGTTTTCGCTCAGATTGGCAAAATTGACGGGCACGGGCCGCGCCCATCCGAAGCCGAAAAGAAAGAGCATGAGCGTCCCCACGGGGTCGAGATGCTTCAGCGGGTTGAGACTCAATCTCCCCATCCACTTCGCCGTGGGGTCTCCCATCCTGTTGGCAACCCACCCATGGGCCACCTCATGGAGAATTACGGAATACAACAACGGAATGGCTATTATCAAAAATGTGAGCGGTTCCTTCAGTAACAGATTGAGCAGTCCCATCGATTATTTTCTCCTGAATCCCACAGCAACCCAGAATAAGAGCCATCCCAGGACGACGGGACCGACGCCGATGTAGAAGAACAGGATTGGATCTTTCTGCCACGGCTGACAATAGGCGGCTGCAAGGACCGGGTAAATTACAGAAACCACAATGGCAAAACGCAACACCCCCGACAGATGGATGATACGTTCCACCTGCCTGCGCGCAGGCCTTTTCGAGATCATTCTCGGAATGAATAAAATGGCCAGAATGATGGCCGCAACAAAGAGCATCTCCTGAAATCCAAACATATGAATCCTTTCCTGAACCTATCCTACTCGCTTCAACGCCCTTCGATCATCATAGACGGGTAATCCTGGATTGCTCACAAAGGCCACCCCAGATAGCAGGACATCCCCAGGCTCTTCAGTTCAAAGCGCAGTCTACCTCGGCATGCAGAGTATTTCCCTGATTTTTATGCCGAACATTCCCGATGCATAGGCGGACTTCATAAGAACTGCAGTATCGGCACCGTGGCCGCTTCCACCCAGCGCCACAATATCCTCATCGGGAGTTATGAACCCGGCCTCTGCCGCCATAACCGAGACCTCGACACAGACCTTCATACCCTGTGAAAACATGCGCAGCGTATCGGCCACGATATTCAGCGGCATGTACTGCGTGTCATACTTGTCTTGAAAGGCCTTCTCCGTAGCGCTCAACGCGTGCAGACCCCTTACGACCCTGATTCCCCGCTTCTCCAATTCACCGCGATTCTCATCAAACTCCTTCACCGCTTGGGGAAAACGGCTGCCACTGCTATAGGTCACAGCGATCACCTCCGGGAAATCGCCCGCCTTTTCCTTCAACTGAAAGGCAGTCTTTCCCGTCGAAGAGGCTACAACTATCTTTTTCACGCTCTTCTCACGACAATAGGCCACGGCGAGATCAAGGGCTCTGTCGGTATTTTCCACACCCTTCCCGGTGAAATAGGTAATTCCCCTTTCTATCGATTCACTCACAGAGATGTCCTTCATTTATGTCATTTTATGTTCATACTATACCGCAGATATTGTGCCGGTCAAGGGGCATTATCGGCACCTGCCATGCAGATTGATGCCGACAGAATTCTCTAACTTCACTGACGTGTCAGCGGTCGGTACTTTATGCGATGGGGCTGATCTGCGGCCTTTCCGAACCTCTTTTTCCTGTCCCCCTCATAATCGGAATAATTCCCTTCAAACCACACAACAGAACTGTCCCCCTCAAAAGCGAGTATATGTGTCGCGATGCGATCGAGAAACCAGCGATCGTGTGTAACAATGACGGCACATCCTCCGAAATGTTCCAGTGCCTCTTCCAGGGCGCGCATGGTATTCACATCGAGATCATTGGTGGGTTCATCCAGAAGAAGCACATTGGCCCCCTCCTTGAGCATGCAGGCAAGATGGACGCGATTGCGCTCGCCGCCGGAAATCATGCTGACCTTCTTCTGCTGGTCCGTTCCCGCAAAATTGAAGCGCGACACGTAGGCCCTCGAATTTACTTCTCTGCTTCCGAGGGCAATAACATCATTCCCCCCCGAAATGATCTCCCATATGGTCTTCTCGGGATCGAGGCTGTCTCTCTCCTGATCGACGTAGGCGAGTTTTACCGTGTCGCCGACCTTGATACTCCCCGAATCGGGATGTTCCAGGCCCGTTATCATCTTGAAGAGTGTCGTCTTGCCTGCGCCATTGGGACCGACAATGCCCACAATGCCTCCCGGAGGCAGCGCGAAGGTCATGTCTTCACAGAGAAGGCGATCGCCATAGCCCTTGCGCACTTTTTCCGCCTCTATGACTATCTTTCCCAACCTGGGTCCTGGAGGAATGGAAATTTCAAGACCATCGGCACTCCTTTCAGCAGTTTCATCCAGGAGCGTTTCATAGGCGGTAATACGCGCCTTTGCCTTTGCATGGCGGCCCTTGGGCGACATGTGTATCCATTCAAGTTCACGCTGGAGTGTCTTCTGACGTTCCGTCTGCGTTTTTTCCTCGTTCGCCAGTTGCCGCTGTTTCTGATCAAGCCAGGAAGAATAGTTCCCCTTCCAGGGAATGCCCCGTCCCCGATCAAGTTCAAGTATCCAGCCAGCCACGTTATCCAGAAAATACCGGTCGTGGGTAACGGCAATCACCGTCCCCTCGTACTGCCGGAGGTGATGTTCGAGCCAGGCCACAGTTTCGGCATCGAGATGGTTCGTCGGTTCATCGAGGAGCAGGATATCCGGTTTCTGCAAGAGGAGTCTGCACAATGCCACACGTCTCTTTTCGCCGCCCGAAATGACCCGGACCGGCGTATCTCCGGGCGGGCAGCGTAGCGCATCCATTGCCATTTCCAAACGTTCGTCTATATCCCAGGCATCGAGACGATCGATGCTTTCCTGCAATTCCCCCTGGCGCATCATCAGATTATTCATTTCGTCATCGGACATGGGTTCGGCGAATTTTTCACTGATTTCATTGTATTCATTCACGAGATCGACGGCCGTCTGCATCCCCTCTTCCACGACATCTCTGACTTTTTTATCGGGATCGAGGGCCGGTTCCTGCTCCAGAAAGCCGATGGTATAGCCCGGAGAAAGGGCGGTTTTTCCCTCAAATTCCTGATCCACACCGGCCAGAATGCGCAGGAGAGAGCTTTTCCCCGATCCATTGAGTCCCAGAACACCTATCTTGGCGCCGTAAAAATAAGAAAGCGATATGTCCTTCAAGACCTGTCTGTTGTGGTAGAACTTGCCGACACGCATCATCGAATAAATAATCTTGTCCGGTTCGTTACTCATGGTAAAACCTCATCATCTTGTAAAAATATCGGGACCATGTCTGTCGCTCGTCGCAATAAAAACAATTATGTTCCCTCTGTGCACGAACAATATAAGAATACCGAGGCAAAAGCAAATCATATCAAAAAGGGGGGGGAAGGACCTCTCTTTTTCAAGTCCAGAACGATGCACATTGCATCGATGCCGACCCCTTCCCCTTCATCATCGACGGAGGATAAACATAGTACACAGACTTTTACTGTGAAGATATTGCCTCCAGCATGGCATAATCTTTACAGCAGCCGCCTAATATTTGTACTAAAAGCTTGACAAATATCTCTAAAGGCATATGATTCATACTGAAGTATTTTTAATGTTCCGAAAATTGATCATCATTCAATCATCGTGAAAGGAAGAAAAAAATGCCAACAATGTTTAAAAATACACTGCAGTTGGTCGAGAACACAGCCAGCCTTTTGGAATTGGAAAAGGATTACCCCGGCATGTCGATCTTTGAACGTTTATGCATACCGGACAAAACCATCATGTTTCGTGCAACTCTTCAAAAAGACAATGGCACCATGGATGTCTATGAATGCTATCGGGTGCAATACAGCGATACACTTGGCCCCTACAAAGGCGGAATCCGACTTCACCCAAAGGTAGACGTTGACGAAGTCAAGGCGCTTGCCCTTTTAATGACCCTCAAATGTGCTCTCGTAAATATACCCTTCGGGGGAGCAAAGGGGGGTATTTCAATAGACCCTCAAACGATCAGTATCTCGGAACTGGAGCGTCTCGTTCGCAAATACACCTATCGCCTCAGCAACGATATTGGTCCCAATATTGACATTCCCGCCCCCGACATGGGATCGAGCGCACGAGAAATGGCATGGATCTACGATGAATACCGCAAATACAAGGATAATGCGCGGGCCGTCGTTACGGGAAAGCCCATCGAAATCGGCGGTTCCCTCGGCCGTACAGAGGCCACGGGACGCGGGGTGGTATGTGCTATGCTGGAGGCAGTGGAGGAGCTGGGTCTTTCCAACTATCGCGTTGCGATCCAGGGATTTGGAAAAGTCGGGTCCGCTGCGGCAGTAGACTGTGCCCAACGAGGAATTTGCGTCGTCGGTGTGGGCGACGTGACGGGCAATGTATACAATGAAAAGGGCCTCGATATCGCACAGCTTGTCCAATATCGCGATGCCACCGGGGGGGTCAAGGGTTTCCCTGAGGGAACGGCAATCGACGACATTATCACCTGCGATTGCGATGTCCTGCTCCCCTGCGCCATGGAACATACCATCAAGCCTAAAAATGCCGTGGACATCCGCGCACAGCTCATCGTTGAGGGCGCCAATGGACCGACTACTACAGAGGCAGACGATATACTGAATAAGAGGGGCATTACAATCATCCCCGACATACTCGCCAATGCGGGAGGGGTCATCGTTTCATATTATGAATGGGTGCAAAACAGGAATGGTTTTTACTGGGAAGAGGAAGAGGTAAACGAAAAATTATTTAAAAAAATGAAAAAAACCTACGGTCGTATAAGAGACTTCGCCCTGGAAAAAAAGATTACGCGTCGCAGCGCCTCCTATTGCCTGGCGCTTAATAAAATTGCCATTGCACTCGTCGAGAGAGGGGGGCAATAGCTGGCGGCACAATCTCATCAAAGACGGCAAGCAGGAAGGCCTGATCCCCTGTTCGCAAAGCCTCGTTAAATGCTTTGAATCGCTTCAGGCAGTATTGGTTCAGAGCCGGCGACCATACCATCGACACTGTCCAGCCGTGCTTTTCGGCTACCTGAGAGACGGTGAAACCGCTCTATAAATCGGTATTCGGCGGAAATGCCACCATTGGCATTTCCGCCGAATAGTCGAATAAAGTCCTCTGCGAGGCACTTAACCCCTTTACAATCCAGTCCTTCGGAATACCAGGACAGTTTATGCAAGATATTAGAGTTCCAGGTGCTTATGGAGTTGCGTACAGTAGTTCAGATATCTTAACTGTAAAAACAGGTGAGGGAGTTGTGATACATGATTCATACATTCAACACTGTCACCGCAAAATGTCTTAGGAAATATTGCCATTTGAAGGGTTGAAGTTTTCGTTGCCTATCGTGTGTTACTTCCTGAAGTCGTTAACCAGATAGATTTACAAGATATAATAGATTTCAAATGGAAATCGTTATAGGGATCTTCAGCTTCATCGATGATCGGGAGGTTACCAAAACCATTCTGAACCACCTTGGCCTCTGTTTCATCCAAGCAAGACCTTACGCAAAAGCCTATGCAACGCCTTCACGTGAATACACTGCGGATGGCCCCTCGCATAACGTCTTACCCGATATATCATCTATAAGGTCTTATTAATAATAATCTGGATCGATTTTTGGGGGGGCAGGTTAGTCACAGGCTAAGACATATGAGCCACACCCCGGCGATGTACAGAAGGAAAATAAACGAAACCACGAACAACCGGTCCAGTCCGGCCAGATCCCTTGACCGCAGGACAATCCCCGTCGAGATGGCCGCGCAGATGATCGTCCCTATGATGACGGCGGCATTGAGCATATCAACCAGCGACGCGATCAATAAGATCAGAAAAAGGAAAGCCCCGAAAAAGGCCAGAACCAGCACCCGGGGAAAAGAAACATGGCCAAACAGGTTGGAGACCGCCCCCGCCCGGTCTCCCTCTATGTCCTTGAGGTCTTTCAGATGACAAAGGAAGAAAAAGGCCAGCAGGATATAGGCGATTATCTCCTTGTTCTTTAATGCTGCATAGAAGTCGTCGGGTCGCGCAATAGAAGCTCCGGCCATAAATACGGCCGTGCCGATGGTTGCAAGGATGAGATTATTGAGCGGCCAGAAGCGACGAAACCGGAAGGGCGGCACAGAGTACACATAAGAGAGCCCCCACATCAAGAACCAGAAATAGAAGAAATCACGTCCGACGGGAATGGCCATCACCAGAGAAAGAGCAGCCGCCACAAAGGACAACCGGCTCGCATCGACTTTGTCCATCAGGCCTTCCACAAGGGGCCGCTTCCTATTGGAGATGCGGTCAATGGTCAGGTCGTTCACGTCATTGATGAGTTTCGCATAAATGAACAGGAACGATATGGAAAGAGCGGCCGAGATGAGCTTCAGCATGTCGGGGGTGTTCAAGATCTTTGGGTAGTTGCCGATTTGATGGGCGGTGAAAAGAAGTCCGAAGCACAGAAGCAGAAGATAGAAAAGGAGCCGGCTGGGATATAATATGGACAGAATGATTCTACCCGATCTCTCCCGCAGCGCAAGGATTGCTGCCGCCCCGGCCAGGCAGAGGAAAAAAGGCACGAGGTAGGCGAAGAAAAGCGCCTGGGTTCCATCGATGCTTGTGGTTGACCGGGCGGCCATGGTGGTGAGATCGATACCGACAAGATGGTGGAAGGGCAAAATATAACCGTAAAGATAGACGATAGTGTAGAGGGAAAAGGCGAGCAGGAGCGAACGGACAATGCCCCGCCCGAATCCGAACCAGGAGAAGAAGAAAGAGCCTAAAAAGACGGTGGCCACTTCGATTCTCACCCCGGCCGTCACTCCCTTCATGCCGGCCAGCGGGTTGAAGAGGTTGACGTAGTTGTAAAAAAAAGTGTCGAAGCTCCGGAAATAGCGTATTTCATCGCCTATCCCCCACGTGAGGGCATAATCGATTAGCGGCACAAACACGGTCATACAGAAACCGACCAGGGTGAGCTTAAGGGCATCGCGGTAGCGCACATCCAGGAAGACGGCGACAGGGATGCTCATGGACAGAAAGATGCAGACCCAGGAAAAGTACATGTGCAGGTCGCCTACGATGCAACTGTAAAAATTAACCGGGTCGAACAGAAGCTTATGTCCTGTGGAAAGGAGCTTCTCGATCACGGTCCGGATAATGATAATGGCCGTCAGCGTCTTGAAGATTGCATCAAGGGGCATCGCCTGTTTAAGCAGGCGATCGGATATTCGGCGTAAAAGCAGTTTCATGGTTGGGCTCTTTCCGATGCAGATTTTGGCGCCTTGACGGCAGTGCTGATCGCTTGACGTCCTTTGCCTGCGGTTAAGGCAAGCCAGCTGGAGGGAAGAAAAGAACAACGCCGGCGGATGTTCTCGTTCTCATTCACTCACTTTCTGAATCCCGCAGCCCTTTTTCCGAAGAAATCGGGATATCATTAATAAACAAAGGGTTCTACCGTGCACCCTGATCGTTTGAGGATGACCTTGATATCCCGGCATTGTGTCACAGTCCTATCTTTCCATTGCGGAGCAGGACAGCCGGACCATTGTGTCTGTGGCTTAACGCTTACGTCATCCCAGCAAAGCCCTTTGTTTTTCCAGTCCTCATTGGAAAACGTCACCGTCTGCCCCGGCGAAATGCCATGACCATCGTTGAAATTATGGACTTTGGACAATAGCCCCCACCTTACGGATGTATAGACTTTCCCATCGTCCTGAGACAACTCGCTGGTCACGGTGATTTTGAACGCCCAGACCGGCATGGCGATGCAGACACACAGCATAGCAACAGTAAATATCAATACCAACATGTTTCCTTTTTTCATAGTGTCCTCCTTTATTCGTTATTTATGTGCTTACCTTTGTTTAAGCCCTTCGCCACGATCAGGAACGCGTTACTCCATCACTCGCTGCAAAACTTTTGACCCCTCTACTCCCCTCTGCGCTCGCTTGAGAGCCGAGACGGCCAGAGCCGTCGTCACGACGCCGTCTGTATCGTAGGCACGCCAGATAACCGGGGGAAGATCGCGGAAAACGTACTCCCAGAGTGGCGCCCCTTCCTCCCGCCAGGAACCATCCGGGTTTTGCTGCCCGATTAGCCATGTAATCCCCTTGCGGAAGGCATGATCGCAGACGCCGCAGGCGGCCAGCGCAGTGAGGGCGAGCGATGTCTCATACACTCCCCTTCCCCAGGAGCCGTCGGGGTTCTGGCTTGACTGCAGAAAGACGATGCCCTTTGCCCGGGCATCCTCCCCTTTTTTTGTTTTGCAAAGCAGCGTAAGGTTCATGGCGGTCGCGTAATAGCGTCCCGGATAAAAATAGGAGCGCCACCAGCCCTGCGGGTCCTGAGACCGGATAATCAGGTCTTCATTGATCAGACCGGACAGGGGCGTGTCCGCTAGAAGGGTAAAGATGTTGGCATTGACCTCGGGGTGTAAGCCGTAGTTGGCGTCAACCGACGGCTCGAACACAAGGGCCGCAGTCCCCCGGCCGTCGAAGGTGGTGAAAGCCTTCGCTTCTTTGTCGTAGAAGCGCAGCAGGTTATCCGCCGCCACGTCCCTTCCCAGAATCCGGTAGGTCCGGATCACGAAGGCCGTATCGTCGGAATCAACGGGGGCGTAGGGCATATAGCCCCAAACACCCTGCCGCTTTTCCCGGTCCATCCGAGCCATGATCTTTTGCCTTTCCGCGGGTGAGAGTTCAGAGCCGATCGCATCCGCGATGAAGAAACCGGTAAACACATGACCGGTCGCATGGACGGGGCAGGCGGAGCCGTCGGAGGCCCGGCAAGCAAGATGGTACCGTGCCTCGTTCACCGCTCTTTTGAGATAAGACGTGCCCTGATCGACGGCGGCGACTATCTGTCCATCTCCGGCCGCCCCCGTCTGGAAATGGACGCAACCGGCAAACATGAAAAGAACAGCAATAATACCGATGACTCTTTTCATTTTTTCCGCTTCTCCAGACACACCGTCATCCCCTTTCGGAATCCCGTCGTCCTCTTTCCGGACAAAACGAAGCGTCATTTCACATAGACGTCAACGTCACACCCCGATCGTTTGAGGATGACCTTGATATCCCGGCATTGTACCACAGACTGATGCTTCCATTGCGGAGCAGGACAGCCGGACCATTGTGTCTTCGGCTTAACGCCTACGTCATCCCAGCACAGCCCTTTGTTCTTCCAGTCGTCATTGGAAAACGACACAGTCTCTCCCGGAGCAATGCCAACCCCATCGTTGAAATTATGGACTTTAGCCAACAGTAACCACCGTACGGACGTATAAACTCTCCCATCGCCCTGGGACAACTCGCTGGTCACGGTGATTTTGAACGCCCAGACCGGCCCGGCGCTCCAGACACACAGCAAAGCAACAGCAAATATCAATACCAACATGTTTCCTTTTTTCATAGATCCTCCTTTAACTTTATTATGGACTTACCTTCATTTAGTCTTCTCTCTGGATGAAACAGGCCGTCATTCCACATAGACGTCAACATCACATCCCGATCGTCTCAGGAATAATTAGGGACACTTCCCCATTTCTTTCTTGGCCATCCCTTCTTTCCAATGAAAACAGGGGAGTGTCCCAATACTGTCCGGTACGTTATTTGCTGTAGTGATTTAATCGATACAAACAGCTTATTTATAGGTGTATGAATGGCAAATCCGCAAATGTGAAGCTATAAATCCATGTATTTTAACCTTGTAAAGAATATAAAATTTCTATTAAGTCTGATTTTTGTCTCTTTTTTCCAATTGTAATTGGAACAGCAATATTTATACCGGACAGTATTGGGAGTGTCCCTAATTTCCATAATTTCCACTGAAAGACCATCTGACTCACAAAACAAAAAACCCCTTATCGATGATATTGCCGTTGCAAAACACCATTACCGGATTAGTTATACAAAAAACATGGGCAGTATCCCTCACGTTACCTCTATTTGGTAACTACCTCTATCAAGGCGGAACGGTGATATGTCGGGTCGAGCCAGTAAAATTCAATCTTGTAAATAGCCGCATTCTCGAAGGACAATTCAATATCGGCCTCTGTAATGTCCTCCTCGCCGCCGAAGACCAGCATCCCGGGCAACCTGGCGTTGGCACTGCCCCGGAGGGCGCCAGACCCACCGCAGGAACGTTGTGGTGGTCTATCGTCTTTAACCATTTTGAGGTTCACGCCACGACTAAAGGATACCATCTCAAGCTTGTGACTCGTGCGCTTTTCGCGGCTTATCTTAACCTCAAGTTCCATCACGTTGTCTCTTGTCTTGTCCGCCATAAATACAATAATACCTCCGGCCCTTGCCTGTTCGGGAACAGCAACCAGAACCGCCATCAGCAGCACAGTCGCCGCCACTATCATTACTCGCTTCATATACATTTCCCCCCTTTACTCGATTATTACCTGTATTGTTTAACAATGTTTGAAAATGATTACCATACTATTCGGGGTTTATTTTACAGTTGTTTTCAGAAACATACAAGAATAGGGCCATTGCCGAGATGCTCCCCATAGAAAATTGAACGAATAGGAGAATTAAAGATATGCAATAATGCCCGTTCAACGGCCATTTTTTGCCATGGTTCCAATGCCCTCTGAGCATAAATATTCTGCAACTCGTAGCCCTCCTATCCAATCATCCAGAATACACCTAAAAGGGTCACACAGCTTATAAGACTTGCCGTCAGCAGCAGTGCAGAAGCCAACGAAGCGTCTCCACCATAACGCCTCAAGAAGACCGCCCCAAGAACAGCGGGGGGCATTGCGGCCAGGAGAACCAGAACCTCTTTCCAAAGTTCAGGAAAACCAAAAAGTGTTGCGGCAGAACCGGCGATCAGCGGTTTAATTATCAGCTTAAGGAGAACTACAATTGTTAGTGAAACCAGTATCTTGCGCAGATGGGGCACCTTGAACATAAGACCAACCGACAGTATGGCAAGCGGTGTAAGGGCTGCGGCTAGAACATTGCATAGATGGAAAAGCGGCGCCAGAAAAGCATTCTCCTGACCGGGCAGTCGAAATTTACCCCAGAGAAGACCGATAATCAAGGCGAAAAATACAGGTGATTTAAAAAAGCCCAGAGAAGTTTTCCATTGTGACTTTGCATCTGATTTTTCCGAACCAAAATACGCAGCGAGGATCGGACCCAGGATGAATATCGGGTACCCAACACCAATTTCGGAAATCAGAACAGCTTCGCTGAGAGCTTCAGGCGTCTGCGGAAACATCTGCATTATAATAGAATAGCCCAGAAACGTCGAGGAACCGAATGCCGAGCAGAAGACAATCGCCCCCTGCTGTGCTTTGTTGAACCTAAGCAAAATACTTATAATCCAAGCCAGAGCAATGCAGGTAAGCTCCAAACCCAGCATTACAAGAGCCGGGGCGATTTGATCCAGATGGATTGTTTGACGTGCCAGACTGACGAAAATTATGGCCGGCAGACACAAGTCTGTAACTATGCGGGCAAGGGTCAAAGAATGTTCTTCTGTCAATGTACCCTTCCTTCGCAAGACAAGAGCCAATGCATAAATAAAGACAATGACTAGAATTGCATTTATAAGATTATAGAATGCATTCATAAAAAGACCCTCCTGCTCGCTGCCGCAAAAGTTTTCTCATTTGAATAAAAAAAACCCGCCACTGAGTGTGAAACGGGGTATTTTTTATAAATAATTAGGGACACTTCCCCATTTCTTTCTTGACCATCCCTTCTTTCCAATGAAAACAGGGGAGTGTCCCTAATTTCTAAAAAGGGCGCTGCCCCTCTTTCCCACGACTTGAGATGATTGCAGAAACAGTCAAGCAGCGCCTCTTGGTTTCCCCGGTCTTGTATCCATTGTGTGTTAAACCCCAGATCGGGCTCTCGTTCCGCCTGTATGTCAAGCCCGTAGGTTTCGCCAAGTTTCTCCATTGCCTCCCGGAGCATCCAAGCGAAAGGAAGTGCCAGAGCGGAGAAGGAAGGGTGCAGTAAAGCGGTCGGAGCGAAATGCCCGTGACTCTCCTCGGACGTGCGTTTGTAAGGGTGGTTGGCGATACGTGTGTATTCGAACGGAGCCATGAATGCGACTCGTTCCGCCACACAGCAGGGCCACTTCTCTTGAGGCAAATCTGCCAATGACTGACCGGCAACCGCTTCTTCAGCGTCGTCGTTCCTTTCTTGCCCAATTCGATCAAGTTTGAGACACGATCCATTGAGGCGTGGGTTCGCACAGACGCAGCCATCCCACCCTGTGTCGTGCCAGAGAACTCGAATCGAGATATGTTTCTTCACAAACGTCATGAATCATCCTGTATTGAAGTCTCGATGATCGTTTTGATATCGTGATAATGGGGTTCGACAAACCGAATGCTTGTGTTCAGCTCTCCGAGCTGCAGAGAGATTTCTGCATCTTCCGAATTCATCAACGCGTTTTTCAAAGACTTCATGGCCCCCTCGTCATACTTCACAAATTCATTGTATATAACCGCACATAGGGAACACAGGACCAGAAATTGCGCCTCATTTTCCTTGGCAAAATAATCTCTGGAAAGTATCTCCACCACATCGAAATAGTATTCCCCATCACGTTTCCTAACAGGTTTTCATTGTTCGCTTTCAGATGCCCTAAGTAGTTCCTGAAGTTCAAGAAAGTGTTTTTCCTTGAATTCGATCTTACATTCTTCACCACATAGCTTAATCCTCAATACAGGGTTACTATTGCCTCCTTCTGATTCTGTCTTAAGGGCATCTATCTGATCTAAAATATTGTTTGCCTCAACTGCACCATGTTGCCATTTGGCAAAGTGATCCGCGCACAGACACAGGGCATTAGCCGGAGTATCTGCAAACCGTGCGAGTTTCTTGAGAACAATATATTTTGCTATGAAAAATGGATTGCCGCTTCTCTCAGGAAATGTCTTACCGCATATCTGACATTTACCTCCATACATTTGGATTAAATATTCTCGTACCTGCTCGTCTGGTCCTTCGAGTATAGTGCGGGTCGTTGCTTTGCGCCTTTCGTCGGGACTTGGTTCACTATTCAATTGTTCTTTATGTTCTTCATAGCTTCTTTCGCGGCGCCGGTTAGGGTTTCTTACCTTGCCATCATCCATAATCTGGCGTTGAAGTTCTGTTTCTCCTGGTTTATTAAATGATCCTATCAATTCGCCTTGATAATCGATTCTTTCAGGGTTTGTTACTGTCTCTGTAGTGTTTACATCTTCTTCGGCTTTCGCTTTTTGTTCTTTCCATTTTTCAAACTCCTCGTATTCTTCTCTCGGAACAAATTTACCCCCTGTTTTTTCCTCGATTCTTTTTATCTCATCTTTCTTCATTTCGAGCTTTTCAGCCACTTCCTTGGCAGGTATGGAAGTTGACTCAAATTCATTCGGTAGGTCGGTTAACATTAGTTCGCCGGGCGTGTTCCATTTGCCTGATTTATCAGGTAACCATGATCGGGTGCGGCATAATTTGCCTACATTGGTGAATTCAATTTTCTTTGTGGCCTTGTCTAACTTTTGACTATTCGTAGAGGATTGTGTTTCACCACTGATAATTTTTAGAGGATCGGACAGCAAGGCTTTCCAAAGAACCTTGGACCTGCCTTGATTCCAATCGGCCCAAGCAGATTCGATTCCTACAATAGTTGCGTTCGGATTGAACCCATTTAAACCCTGCTTATGGTTTCCGTAATATTCATTTAATAGGGTAATTGTATACTCATTCGCAGATAAATTTTCGGTAAGCGCAGGAGTTGTTTTTGTCAAACTGATTATTGCCCCATTTAGCATTTCGATAACCGAGGAATGCAAAAAAAATGCATTAACATCTTCCAGCCCGTCAAACCAAGTTTCATGATCGGCAGTTTTCTCGAACAGATCGGATGCACCTGGTGTTTTCCACACGATTTTGTCAGATGCGTTGCCGCTGGCGTGGATGCATGCCAACCATGCGCTTTTATTGAGGCTGGTATTGAGTTGAGCTTTTTCCGTGTCATTCGCATTGCCATAAGCCTCTCGAATCCAGCGCAGATCGACGCGGTAGGTTGATTCATTGAAACAAGGATTGGTGTCTTGATATTTTGGTAAAACGATCTTCGCTACAATGGCCACTGCATCGATTTCACGGATGCCTTCTTTCTCGAGAAACTTCTGGACATCCTCATTTGTTGCGAGGTCGGGATGCACTAAAGGAAATATCTTCAAATCCAAGCCAGCGTCATCCTTTGGCGCAAACCACGCTGGGCGTGGCATTTCCGCACGTGAAGGCAGAGAAACCTGTTTGTTGTTGGATGCAAGGCGGATAAACGGGGTTCGCTTGAGTGCCAAAGCGCCTTGGGCGGCGTACTGGATAAACTTTACCAGCCAAGTCAACGGCTGTCTGCCAAAAAAGTCAGCGGTCAATTTTGGAGCAAGAATATCGCCGTCAACCTGAAGCCCATTTAAAAGCGGTTCGATGTCCCAATCCTTGGCCCATTGATATTTTTTACGCCCTACCAGATACGTGTGCAGATCGGCCATGGCCCCGCTTTCCGTAATGGATACATCAAGCCAAGACAGATTTTCTTTACCGAACAGAGTACCAAGTTGCTCCGGTGAGAACAGTTCCACTAACTCCTTGCCACGTGCCAACTTGGCTTCTTGAGCTTTAACGAAGCGTCTGTCGTGTGTCGGAAGAAGTGATTTTTCCCTTAGCGCTTTACGGATCTTCTCGTAAACCGGATGGAAGAAAGTATCCTCCGGGTCCTGGAGTGGTAAAGCGTTGTAGCTAGAGGCATCTAAGAGATCGTTATCTCGCATCGTTTCTAAACTATCGGCAGCAATCTGAGCTGCGATTTCGATTATCTGTTGATTGGCGAAATCGTCGGACTTTATGGTGTTGCGTGCCTTGGTGGTCTTGAACCGAGCTTGGATCAGGAAACCGAGCCCTGTCTCCTTCTCAGTAGGGAAGTCTGCAACAAGTGCGGTACCTTTAGCTTTTCGAACCTTGCCATTCTCTAAGTAGAAAGCCACTTCCACCATGATTATGTACGATTTTTCTCCGTCCTGGATGCGGGCCGTCCTCTGGTAAATCTGCCACTTTTCGATAATATCACCATCAGTCACCCTGACGAGTCTGGGTGAGAGGGTCTTATCAGCGGGGTCCCGACGAAAATGGCCGGAGAAGCCATCGGGTAAGCTCCATTTTAATTCGGTAAGTTGCCGCAGGAACAGCAAACTTCGTACACCCAAGTTGCGTAAAGCGTTTCCAATTTCCCAAACCGCCTGTTTCGCTGGAAGCGATTCGCGGAAGGCCCATTCGGGGCGTGCTTGTTTGGAATCGAATGGTAGAACAATGCATGTTTCACCTTTTTGCATGTCAGGTGCGTCGTCAGCACTCAACTCATGTGGTTCCACGAAACGTCTTATCTCAAAATGCTCGTCACCGGAATGGATACGCGGGAAAAATGTGAATGCATAGACAGATTTAAATCCGATGCCAAACGTACCTATCTGTGTATAATCCCCCGCTTTGGTTCCCTCTCCAATGCCACAAATACCAGAAATATCTTTTCGACTTTCGACTTCTACAAAAGGCATGCCGTTATGGCGTATTTCAAGGCGATCCTCAAGAAGATTAAAGTGCGCATAACCTTCTGGACTGTCATCTTGACGTCGCGAAAGTGCATCTTCGGTGTTCTGAAGCAGTTCCCATATGAAGTGCGTTCGAGTTGAATAGAGGTCTGCAAAATAAGATA
>CAYMYS010000029.1:0-29382 GCA_964394725.1 uncultured Syntrophaceae bacterium | reverse complement strand
AACAAGAGGGTGCCGATAAGGAATTTAAGATGAAGATATGGCTGTCTGTTAGTTGACTTTATGGTATAACACAAAATGTAATTTTTTACTTATAGATAAAGGGTGTTTGAGGAGTGAAGAAAAGGGAAAAGATAATAGTAACATGTACAGTAATTGCAGTATTGTACGGTGCCTATACCTTTCTGTGGGATGAGCCGGCCAAAACAGCAAAACAAAAGACAGTCGCTTCCGGTAATACCATAGAAAGGCTCAATAGACTTATAAAAGACGCCACCGGTGTTTTGAAGGATAGCACCGAAGGTTCCAGTGCCAATGCTTACATTATTGCCAGGGCCGAGAATGAGTGGGTGAGCGATCCCTTTTACAAAAAAAAGGAAGTGGTGGAGCCGGAAAAGAGTGACAAGAACAGTGATAAGAATGTTGTTGTCACGGAAGAGCTCCCGGAGGTCGATTTTAGATATACTGGCTATCTTGAAGTTGGAACGAAGAGGATGGCCATTATCAACGGGAATGATTATGAAATCGGAGGAAAACTGGAACCTGGTGGTTTTACCATTAGACGTATTTATCCCACCAAAATAGTCATAGCGGATAGGGGAAAACGAACCATAACCATTCCTTTCACTGAAGAGTAATTATATGATGCGAAATAGGGAGAATGAGTTTTGAACTGGTTTTATCAAAGAAAAAAAGGTGTCTGGTTAATCCTGGGACTTTTATTGCCGCTGTTCGCCATAGGCTGTGCAGCGAAAGAGGAGATCAAGAAGGACCCTTTTTTTGAGAAATGGAAGGTGGTTGCCAAGAAATCGAGGGGTACATCACCGATTGCGAGAAAACGAATAATCAAGATACCCGAGGAACCCGCGCAGACTGAAGATGAAATAAGCCAGGCGAAGCCCCTTCCGGAAAACCAAATTACCCTCAAGATGAGTAATGCCGATATAGATGTGGTTCTTCGAATCCTGGCGCGGGCGGCGAATCAGAACATACTGATCAAATCGGAAGTTCAGGGTCAGGTCAGCGTTGATTTTAAAAAGGTTCCCTGGAAGGATGCCTTTCTCAGTATCCTGCGTTCACGGATGCTTACCTATGTATGGGAGGGCGATATAATCAGGATTGTAACGGTGGGTGATATAAAAAGCGACCTGGAACTGGAATCCATAAGAGACAAGAGAAAGGAACAGCAGCTTATTAGAAACAGACTGGCGCCATTGCTCACTATTGTTGTTCCCATAAATTACGCCGATCCCGCCAAGCTGATGGTAAATATTCAGGAAATCATAACAAAGGATGTAGCGGGGGAAATGCGCGGATCGGTACGGGTGAGTGAGCATACAAATTCACTTATCATTCAGGCGAGCCGTGATGACCTAAAAAAAACGGTAGAAATGATTGAAATTATCGACAGGCCGACGCCGCAGATACTGATCGAGGCGAATATCGTTGAGGCGACGAGTGATACAGCACGGAGCCTGGGCGTCCAGTGGGGCGGGAAGTATACAAATATAGCCGACAGCAACACATATTCCATAGCACCCAGCGTTGCAGCCTCCATGGCTTCGACACCGGTGGGGACGCTCGCTCTGAGTTTCGGTAAAGTGGGTGGCAGTATACTCGATATGCAATTACTGGCCCTTCAGCAGGATGGAAAACTGAATATCCTTTCCCGGCCGTCAATAACGACTCTCGATAATCAGGCTGCCTTTACCGAAAATGGTGAAAAGGTACCCTATATTTCAACGGATGCCGATGGAAACCAGGAAGTGAAATTCGAGGATGCCGTACTTCGTCTGGAAATTACACCCCATGTGATTGACGGGGAAAACATCAAGATGAAGATACTGGTTGTAAAGGATGAGGTCGATACGACACGTAATGTGGGGGGAAATCCCTATATTTACAAGAAAGAGACGAATACGACCTTGATCGTGAAGGATGGCGAAACTATTGTAATATCAGGGCTGAGCAAAAGAAGAAGCACCCTGTCGGATAAGGGCATACCGGGAGCAAAAGACATTCCCATACTGGGATATTTGTTCAAGAGTGAGGATAAAGGGGAATCCATGGAAGAGGTGCTTATCTTCATAACACCCACCATCTTAAAACCTGAAGGCAGCACGGGTGCAGTTGAAGAGGGTAAAGGTTAAACCTGTCAACATAGTTTTACGAAAATTGTTGATCAGAGAGAAACGCTGTTGCATGCTTGAACTGGAGTTAATACATTCTGTTACAGCACCAACTATTTAAATGTCCGGTTTGTCCGGCCAAGGAAGGGAGCCATAAGAGAGACGCTGGCTGCAGATTAACTATATGGAATATTACAAAATCTTAAAGCTTGCCCGGGAACCTTTTTCCAATTCTCCTGACCCCGATTTTTTTTATCAGGCCGCACATCATGTCGAATGCATGCAGAAAACAGAACTTGCCGTTCGACTTAAGAGAGGGCTCAATGTTGTCATTGGAGAGGTTGGGACAGGCAAAACCACGCTGTGCCGTCAACTTATCCGCAGATTTTCAGAAGATAAAAAGATCACGGCACACCTCCTCCTTGATCCTCATTTCAGCAAGCCCATAGAATTTTTATCTACAATAGACCGCATGTTCGGTATTTCAAAGAAGGGCGAAAAGGATATTACAGAGTGGAAACTCAGGGAGCATATAAAAAGTTATCTCTTTGAGCAGGGCGTTAATAAGGACAAGATAATCGTTCTGATAATCGATGAGGGGCAGAAAATTCCCGATTTCTGCATGGAATTACTGAGAGAATTCTTGAATTATGAAACAAACGAATACAAACTACTCCAGATTATCATATTTGCGCAGAAGGAATTTAAGGCAAACTTGAAAAAGCACCCGGGATTTACGGACAGAATAAATCTTTACTATGATTTAGGTCCGCTGAGCCTGCGTGACACGAGGTTGATGATCAAATATCGTCTGGATAAGGCGAGCGAAAGAGGGAAGAGTGTCGTCAGGTTTTCTCGCCTCGCCACCCGTGCAATATATGATGCCTCGGGAGGATATCCACGAAAAATAGTAAAGCTCTGTCATCAGGTTGTCTTAAAACTGATAATAAAGAGCCGTACGAAGGCCGGCTATTTTCTGGTACGATCTTTTCTGAAGGCCAATGCACCCGCCGGAAGAAGATCTGTTTCTTTCATCAAGGCGACAGCCCTGATAGGAGTGGTGATCATTCTGGCAGCTGCCATATTGTTTCACTTTAAGATAATCCCCAGGGACTTGCCTGAAATAAAGAGTTTCCTGGCAACGAGGGGAACAATTCAGCAGGTTGATAAAGGAAGCGAGATAGAGGAAAAAGAAGTAGAGAAAAACCGGGGAAAACCGACAGTGTCGGAGATCTGTCCTTCAACTTTGGGTGAACTGTCCGTAACGAGGGAAAGAACAGTGTGGGGGATGATCGAGGATGTTTACGGATACAGTGATCTGGAACATCTCAATAAAATTAAAGAGGCAAACCGGCAGATAAAGGATTTCGATAAGGTGGAATTTGGAAAAATGATCACCTTCCCGGCCATTCCGGAAAAACTGGAGATACGGCCTGGCTGGAATGTCTGGATTCTGATTGCCGAGGCCAATGATCTGGATGAAATTTATGGGTTATACCGAAGGTATTCGAAAAACTTTCCCCATATACGGATAATAACCTATTGGAGTGGCCTGGGAGGATTGAAGTTTTCCATTATTTTAAAGAGGGGCTTTGAAAATGAAGAGGCGGCTCATGCTGCGATCAGCAAATTACCGCCCGATCTTTCTTCCACGGCACAGATCATCTCACGATGGGATGACGATACCATTTTCTTTTCAAAGGGATTAATGGATAAACAAAGAGGCAGTTAAGAGGGACAACGACGTGAAGTATCAGAAGAAGAAACTGGGAGAAATGCTGATAGAGGCCGGCTTGATGAACGAGGAAGTGCTGATGCAGGCCCTTACAGATCAGAAGAAGATCGGCATTAAACTTGGTGAACTCTTAATACAGCAGGGGATTATAGACGAAGAAAGTATTATAGATATTGTAAGTAAACAACTGAAAATTGAAAAATACGATGCACGGAAGTATCCCTTTGACGAAGATCTGACGAGTTTCCTGCCGCCGGAAACGGCCCAAAAATATAAGGCTGTTCCTCTCGTGAAACGGGGGCACCTTCTTACTATTGCCATGACAGACCCCATGGATATTAATGCCTTGGATGCTATAGAAGTGATGACAAATATGGAGGTTGAACCCGTTGTATGTTCGGAACGTGAATTTAACGAACTCATCAGTTCGTTGTACGGACGAGAGTCAGGTCTTCTCGCAGCGCTCGGTAAAATCGATGAGGTAGATCTTGATGTAGAAAGAGATGAAGATCTTCAGACACAAACTGAAGACCTCCAGGTCAGTGCTGTGCAGGATATGGCGGAAGAGCCACCCGTGGTAAGTCTGGTAAATACTATAATGGCCCAGGCTGTCCGGGAAGGGGCAAGTGATATTCACATAAGTCCCGAAGGTCAGAATGTCCATCTCAGGTTCAGAATTGATGGAAAACTACACGATGTCCCCGCGCCCCCCAAAACTATGATACTCCCTATTATATCGAGGATAAAGGTTCTCGCGAATATGGATATTTCGATATCCAGGGTTCCACAGGACGGTCGTTTCACGATAAAAATGGAAAATAAGGAGATTAACGTACGGGCCTCTTCAGTTCCCACCATATATGGAGAAAATCTGGTAATGCGGTTGCTCGACATGAGTATCGGAGTAAGTACCCTGGATCGCCTGGGGATGTCGAAAATGGACGAAGAAAAGGTAGCAAGCGTTATCAAGAAACCGCACGGAATGATCCTCAGTACGGGACCTACCGGAAGCGGCAAGAGTACCAGCCTTTATTCGATACTGAAAGAGATCAATAAACCGGATATCAACATAATAACACTGGAGGATCCCGTTGAATTTCGCATAGATTCCATTCGACAGGTACAACTGAACCGAAAGGCGGGTATGACCTTTGCGAATGGGTTAAAAGCGATACTGCGCCAGGATCCCGATGTAATCATGATTGGAGAGGTCAGGGATGCGGAAACAGCAGGCATTGCGACACAGGCCGCGTTAACGGGACATCGTGTGTTAACCACACTGCATACAAATGACGCTGCAGGGGCAATAACGAGACTGTTGGATATGGGCATAGAACCCTTCCTGATATCGTCCGTTTTATTGATGTCTTTTGCGCAACGTCTGGTACGGAAAATTTGCCCGAATTGCAAAGAACCATACAACCCCCCCGAGCAGGCTTTGGCTGCCTGGGGCTTTCAAAGAACGGGGAATGAAAATTTTCAGCGGGGTCGTGGGTGTCACCAATGCATGAATACTGGCTACAGGGGGAGAACGGGGATCTTCGAAGTTCTGATTGTGGATGAGGTGGTACAGGAAATGATAATCAAGGGAAGTTCAGCGCAGGAAATAAACCGCTCTGCAATAGAGAGAGGAACACTCAGAACTCTCAAAGAAGATGCCGCGATGAAAGTAGCTCAAGGCATTACCACCCTTGAGGAGGCATTATCAAAGGTAATGGTATAAGGAGATGGAATGCCGCAATTTGCTTACAAGGCCATAAATGAAAGCGGATCAACCGTATCAGGCATTATTGAAGCCGATACGGCAGATGCAGCAATGATGCTGCTCAACGCGCAGGGATACATTCCCTCAAAGGTGATTGAAAAGGGGGCGACTTCGTCTTTCGGCTTATGGTCGCGGTTAAAGACAAAAACTGCGAAGGTAAAGATTGAAGAAATTGTGATTTTCACAAAGCAGTTCCGCACCATGCTGGTTGTGGGAATGCCGCTGGTCAGATTGCTCGAAGTCCTGGAGAACCAGACACACAATATGAAGCTCAAGGACGCGGTATCAAAGATGGTCGTCGATATAAAGGAGGGCTCTGCCCTTCATGAGGCCTTTGAAAAACACAGGAAGATTTTTTCCGACCTCTATGTGAATATGGTCAAGGCGGGGGAGATGGCCGGTAATCTTCCCGAGGTGTTTGACAGGCTGATATATATTCAGGAGCATGAGCATAAATTAAAATCGGATATACGGGCGGCTTTGCAATATCCCATGCTCGTCATGATTACCCTCGTTCTTGCATTTATTTTTCTCATTACCTTCGTAATCCCAAAATTTGCTGCAATCTTCGCAACTGCGGGAATAGCACTTCCCTTGCCTACGCGTATATGCATTTTCATATATGAGTTCTTAGCTAATTTCTGGTATCTGATCATAGCGGTGATTGCTGGAAGTATTGTTGTGGCGGGATATTATCTTTCCACGGGACAGGGAAGATTTTTAAAGGATAAGATTGTTTTAAATCTTCCCATACTGGGTTCAGTATTTACAAAGGCCGCAATGTCTCGGTTTGCAAGCATATTTTCTATATTACAAGCGAGCGGTATCCCGATTCTTTCAGGATTAAAGATTCTTGTGGGAACTATCGGCAACGACGTAATAGCAAGGGAATTGAAAAAGATAAGCGGAAAGGTTGAAGAAGGACGGGGTATAACCAATCCCTTGAGGTCGTCGAAAAATTTTCCGCCCATGGTTGTCGATATGATAGCAATCGGAGAAGAAACGGGTAAACTCGATGATATGCTGCGTGAAATCTCAACCCACTATGATGATGAGGTAGAGTATGCAGTGAAGAGAATGTCCGATACTGTCGGCCCCGTCCTGATCGTGGCACTGGCGGTTCTGGTTGGATTTTTTGCGTTGGCAATATTCCTCCCCATGTGGGATCTTACAAAAATGGCTACTCAACAGTAAACAGCGAAGGGCTAGAAAAACTCGATCGGTCATCTATGGGACATATAAGGCAAGGAATAACAGAATTATTTTCGAGTAAATCGGTATACAGGATAAGCCTGTACTTTCTCGTCCCCTTCATATTTTCGGGAATTTCAATAATATCTTTTCTCATTGCCTTCGACATCGGCAATTACTATTCCCATTATAATATGGGACCACAGGGAACACTTGTGCCCTGGGTATTCATTATTGGTCTATTAAGTTTCTTGTGCGGATTGCTGGTAATATGGCTTGTCCTGAAGCCGGTGAAAAAGTTTATGAAGGAGGCAAAGGAACTGCCAGCATTTCCAAAAACTGCAATGGCAGTCAGGACAAAAGAAGCCCACGACGACATCGATCAATTTAGTCTCGTTTTTACAGAAGTAACGAATATGTTGAGTAAGGTGAAGGCAAAGGAATTATTTCCAGACATTATTGGCGAGAGCAGTCCGATGAGAGGGCTATTCAATCAGATACTGAAGGTTGCATCAGCCGATGCAACGGTCCTTATCATGGGTGAAAGCGGAACGGGTAAGGAGCTTGTCGCAGATAGTATTTTCACGAACAGCCTCAGAAGAAATAAACCATTCGTAAAACTTAGTTGTGTAGCCATTCCGGAGGGACTCCTGGAAAGTGAATTGTTTGGACATGAAAGGGGGGCATTTACGGGGGCAGTTGCACAAAAGCGGGGGAAATTTGAACTGGCTGAGGGAGGAACTATTTTCCTCGACGAAATAGGGGATATGACACTGGCGACACAGGCAAAACTGTTACGTGTACTTCAGGAAAAGACCTTCCAACGCGTTGGCGGGAACAGGCAGCTGAAGGCAGATGTGAGATTTATCGCTGCCACAAATAAGAACCTTGTGAAGTTGATACAGGAGGGAGTCTTTAGAGAAGACCTCTATTACCGCTTAAATGTATTTTCCCTGGTCTTGCCGCCGTTAAGGCAACGCAGGAAGGATATTCCCCTTCTTGTAGAATATTTTCTTGAGTCAGCTCCAAGGAAAGTAACAATGTCAGAGATGGCGTTGGAAAAACTCCTCATATACGCATGGCCCGGAAACGTAAGAGAACTCAAGAACACAATAGAGCGGGCATCTCTTATGGCTGAAAGTGGAGTTATAGAGGCCATCAATCTTCCCGCGAATGTGTCACGCTCGATCACGACAAATGATTTCAAGGAAGATGACGCCATAGATGTCAGGCTTGGAAAAATAGAAAAGAGAATGATCCGAGATGCCCTGATAAAGGCGGGAGGAGTACAAACAAAGGCGGCTCAGTTGCTGGGAATCAAGGAGAGAAGCCTCTGGCACAGGATCAAGAAATACGGAATCGATGTAAAAAACCTGAATTAAATCTTATCAATGCCTTTTGAGAAAAAGTCAGAAAGCCCCGCCTCACGACGGGCTTTCTGAACAAGCTTTAAGGTTGATAAACTCGTAAAAAGTCGAAAAATCTTCAGATTTGTCATTCCGTCGAAAGACGGAATCCAGTAATTTCAACATGTTCTGGATGCCGGATCAAGCCCGGCATGACGTTTTTGGGACTTTTTACCGGACCGACAAGGTTAAAAAAGATGTATATCAAATCTTATGATGGGATGATCGTACGACAACATACCCTCCGAAGATTCAAATGGAATAATTGAGTGTAATTGTCAGGTGTTATTTAGAAACCAGACACTACGCATAATGGAGGGCATGCTACAATATATGTAGGAACACAGTTATATGGAATAGAGGTGTGTCTGGTTATGGCATGACAATTAATTATATTTTATGCGTAATATTAATAAGTTATAAAATGTAACTTGCAATATGGCATGGATAGTGCTTATATAACATGCGAGTATTTAAAAGAAAAAGTGATTGAAAAGGAGAGACCATGAAAGAAGGGGACTTATTAAAGAATCAGAAGGGTTTTACCCTTATGGAGATCATTGCTGTATTGATCATTCTGGGAATTCTGGGGGCTGTTGCAGCTCCCAAGTATTTCGATCTGCAGACAGAGGCAAAGGTCAAGGCATTGGGCGGTGCTATGGCAGAGGGTGTCTCGCGTGTAAATCTGGGCTATGCCAAATACCTTTTATCCTATGATGGAGTATATCCCACAATGACGCAGCTTGCGGGCATAGCTGGATTAGCAGAAGGTAGTGCTGAAGACATCGGAGATTTCCAAATGACGATATCGGGATCTTCCTTAGCTGTTAAATTACTGGTCGGAAAAACTGAATGGACCACAACAGACGCTATCAGCAAAGAGCTCGAGCTTCAACTCACTCCTTAATGAACGTTTTTAACAAAGGGAGGCGAAGGCCTCCCTTTGTTAACGTTCAGGCTTAATTATATTTGACTGTCGAAGCAGACGGCTCTTGATGAGGGACATAAGTTTTGATTTGTCCGGAAGAAAGATTAGGGCTGCCATCTCCCTTGAAGCCTTGTCAATGAGATCGTAGAAGCTCATGTCACCCTTTCGAATGATTAACTGCCACAATAGATAGTTGAGGCGTTTGTAATTTTCTAATTCGGAATACAAGTCAATTAAAATGAAATAGGGGACAAGGTCCTCTGGAGCTTTCTGGAGATAGTATTCCCAGTATCGGGCAGTTTCTTTTGCCCTTCCCATTTTACGAAAATATTCGGCCAGGACGGATAAGGGAAGTATGCTTTCTGGATTGACGTACAATAGTTCCTGTGCAGTCGTGTAGGACTTCTTATACATTCCCAGTTTAAAAAGGACAATACTCAATAACTCTCGATATGCGTAACTATTCGGTCTGCGTTGTAGTGCCTTTGCAATGTATAGGTAGGCTTCTTTGGGTTTACCCTGCCTGAGACGTATTATCGCTATCCCTGAAAGTGGGGATGAAAATCCCGGACGATAGGAGAGAGATTTCACGAAATGACTGAAGGCGCGGTCATATTCCCCTTCTGTAACATAAAAATGTCCGATGTTATATTCAACTGTTGCCGGGTTGTATGTTTTATAATACCTATTTACATTTTGCGCCTTTTTAAATTCATTGAGGGCATCGGAGCGAAGGCCATATTCCAAGAATGCATTTCCCAGATTATTATGTACTCTGCTGAGATTGGGGGCTTTTTGAGCGTTATCGAACCAGAGCGTCAGGTTTTGTCCGACGATTTCGTTTCGCATATAGACGGTGTGCCCCTGACTGACAAAGATGAAAAGGGTAAGTATAATGACAAGAAACTGAATCGTCTTTCTTCTGGAAAAGAAATCGAGGACATAGACAAGAAGAAGGGCAACAGGCACAAATAAGAACATGGAGGGAATATAGTTTCTGTGCTCATAGATGAGTTCGAGGGGGATAATGGAGCCCTCGATGAGATGGTTGAGAAAGAAGAAGATAATGGCAAAGGATATCAGGGGTTGCTTCCGTGAAATGTAGAGGGCATAGCAATTGACGAGAAGAATAAAAAGGATGGCAGGCATCGTTGTCCATGGGTCGAAGAGATTCCGCGATAATTCAATATCATAGAACATGGCCATTCGTGACGAGAGGGGATAGACAATGAGTGATAGATAGAAGATGATTATCCTCGGTTCAGTCAACAACCGCTCTTTCAGCGTAAATGGTCTCTCACTGTAGCCTCCAAGGATGCCTGCAACATCGGTATACATAATGACAACAAAAGATACAATAAGTAGAGGTACGATAAAAATTTTTATGTTTCTTTTTATGCTTTCTCTGGTCACACCCTGAATAAGAAAGAGATCGTAGAAAAAGATGGCGACGGGCAGCATGACGGCATTTTCCTTGCTGCCCAGTGCAAGGAGCCAGGAGAGGAGAGAAAGGAAAAAAAAGACGATATTCTTCCTTCGATTCCCACCTGTTCTCCCCCGGAGATAGAAATACATGGCCATGATATAGAACATGCCCGCCAGCGAGGCCATCCTCTGTACGATATAGCTTACCGACAGCACCTGGATGGGATTGATGGCCCAGAGAAGAGTGGCAATAAGCGCGATTGCATAGGAACTACCAGTATATGGTTCCTTCAAGAGGGGGAGTTTCAGCGTGCGGAGGATAAAGGAGAAGAGCAGGAGGGCCGTTATGTAATGAATGAAGAGATTGATCAGATGATAGCCAAAGACATTCAACCCGCCGAAATAGTGATTAATGCCAAAACTGAGATATGACACCGGTCTCGAGAACGTGCCCGCTATGTAAAATGTCTTTCGTATTTCCTCCCATGATAGAGTCTTTACGTGGACATTGACATTCTCAACGATATTGGGACCATCATCGAATATCCATTCACCGTGAAGACTGTTCCCATAGATCACAACTAGAAACAGGAAAAGGGCAACACAGACAAAGATATACCGCCCGCTGCCCGCCGGTAACCGCCATCCAATATCCTTTTCAAATATGGTTTCTCGCACAACTAGATCTCCAAAATGGTTTTGCAATGGTAAATACTATAATAGCAAAGGTATATGCAATATGTACTGATACAAAGAAAGCTATGAATTATTCTGCCGCTTTACGCAACGACATTGCCTTTTCTATCGAATCAGTGAGATTACGTCCCAAAGCTGTCGGTGAAAACAGGTCTCTCCCGGTCTTCCATGCATGTTCGGCTATTTCTTTAGCAAGGATAGGATGTGACTTCAAATGAACTATGGCTTCAGCCAGTGATTCAGGGTTTTCAGGGGGAACAAGGTAGGCATTTTCGCCGTGGTGAAATACCTCTCTTATTGCAGGTGTGTCGGCCGTGATAAAGGGAACTCCCACGGCACAGGCATCGAATATTTTTGAAGGTATGACGCGGGCGGTTTTGGGTGAATTACCAAAGATGCCGAGAGACAGGTCAAAAGTGCCAATATAAGAAGAAAGTTTATCCGTTGGAACCCAATCTTGGAAAACCACATTGGTAAGCTTCAATTGCGAGAACAGATCGGCCATCTTATTACGAAGCTGTCCTGATCCGACAAGAAGCAGACGGATATGTGGGTCATCGATCAGGTAAGCGGCAGCCTTAAGTATGGTTTCTACGCCGTGAAGCGGGATATAGGTGCCCACATAGAGGACGTTATAGGTCTCAGACGTAGTGAGGGAAGAAAGTCTTTTCCTCCTCTGGTTAATAGTTGCCCCCACAAAAACCCTTGATATACTTTCAGGGGATAATCCAAATTCGTATATAAGATAGCGACGGTGCTCTTCTGTATCAGTCAGGCACACGTTGCAGCATCTGCAGCAGGAAGCTTCCAGTGTTTGTATCAGACGGGCAAAGATACTGTCTGGCCTGAACAATCTTCGATCCTCTACCAAGGCTTCGTAGAGGGGGATAAATGCATCGTAAACAAGAATCGCCTTCTTGTTGAATAGAAGGCGAAGAAACCACGCATAGTGGACGTGAAAATAGCCGGGGTGTCCAACGATTATGACGTCTGTTTGTGGTGATTGCAGAAATTTCCATGTCAGTACTGCATAGCTGGCAATCAATCGTAAAAGAAAAGAGATCAAGTCCCATTTGTTTCGAACTATGCCTATTCTGCTGCTAAATGATTCAGCAAGGGAAAAATGGCATTCGATAACCTGGTGTCCGTTCAGTCGCAGACCGCGTATAAGGTTATTGTTTCGTGGATACTCGATACCTTTGGAGTAGGCACCCAAATATAATATCTTCAAAGAGGTTTTTATCTTTTTATTGTACATAACCGTAATCTAAAACATATAATTGTCATTTGCCAGCCGCTCATCTGGTAAATATTCTTTTCATGTTATAATTATTCGTTAATCGATATTATCATAGAGGTCAATTGAAGGCAGAAGGCTTTAATTATTTCAGAACAGATTCGAAAAAATGAACTGTTTCCTTTGCCATTGTTTCAACTGTAAAGTGCTTCGCAATGACCTTGACACTTTGGCGTAAAGATGGAATGGTTTCTTCTCTGCTTATAATTTTTTTGATCGCAACGTGCAAGCCTTTTTCATCTTGAGGATCGACAAAGATGACATCTTTCATGTTTTTGAAAACCTCTTTTGCGCCACCGATGGACGTTGCTACAACGGGGGTGCCCATCCTCATGGCTTCCAGATATACAAGACCAAAACCTTCAGTAAGTGACGGCATGACGAAAGCACTTGCTCCAGCCATCATTTCCAGAACTTTTTTGTGAGGCTGTCTGCCATGGAATTTTATATTACGAGAGATGCCGAACCTGCATGCAAGAGCCGAAATACGATTCTCATTTCTGTCTCTACCGACTACATGTACACAAATGTGAGGATACTGGAATCTCAGATGAGAAACGGCCTTGATGAGAAGAGGGAGACCTTTTCGATGAAAATTACCCCCCACAAAGAGCAGTGAGGGAGACCCCTCAAGATCTATTTTGGAAATGTGTCTTTCAACAGGAAGCCCGATGTAGATTACACGGACTTTTGATGGGGCAATGCGATAATGGTCGATCAAACGACGACGTGTATAATCACTGTTAGTGATCAGTGCTTTCAAACGCGGGTATGTATATTGCTCTATCTTTCGAAGAAAGAGATAGTACAGTCCCCGTTGAGTGCGATCCTCAAAAAGATGACGAGGGAAATTGGTTTCCGCCCAATCCACTGCATATGAATCATTAACCATTCCGGTAAGAGGAATGAAAGGTTTTCGGATGAACCATGCTTCCCTGGAATCGGTAAAGTGGGCAAGATCAAAATCCTGTCCTCTTTTTGAAAGAAAACGCGAAAAAGAGATTCCCAAACTCAACCATCCACCTGGCGTGGGATCGAAGCGAAATTGTGAAAGAGGAATAACAGTTACGCCGGGTAGTTCGAGACTTTCTTTCGCAGGAACCACGGCGGTTATGTGATGGCCTTGATCGCGCAGGCCTGTAATCAGACTATGGGTATAGGTGCCCACACCGCTTCGGAATGCCGAAAGCTGCTGGCTTAAGATGAGAATGCGCATCGTTTTCCTTAAGGATACGTTTTTCTAGTGATTGTTGAAAATTTTTCGCCAGTAATGGCGTATAATGCCTCTCATGTGTACGGCCAACCATATCCAAGAAAAGTCGTTAAAACCATTTTTCTGTAGCGCACGTTTCATTTCACGATGGGCTGAAAGAAAATTATCATATGAAATACCACCCGATTGCCAACGTACTGAAATGCAGTCAGGTATGTAAAGGGCTGGTTTATTCTTGAGCGCACGCAATAATAATTCATAATCAGCGGCAATACGAAATGTTTCATCGAACAGACCATATTCATTAAAGAGCGAGCGATGGTGCATCAATCCCGTATGTGGTAATGGCATCCCGTGTTGCATTAACCAACTGATCTTTTCCCACGGTTTACCAATAAACTTTATGATTTCCTCCTTGCGATTCACCATAGCCGCTCGCCCATAGACGACCTGTATGCCGTGAGCGACTGCCTCCATTAAATGGGGGAACATTTCAGATAAGACACGTTCATGCCAGAATTGATCATCCGCACCGAGGAAGCAGATCCAATCTCCCCGTGCATGGCTTAATGCTTTGTTCCAGGCATTATATATTCCCTCATCAGTGCCAGACTCCCAATAGGCAATCTTTTCAGTGTTGTTCATGAGACGAGTTACTGTTCCGTCTGTCGACCCGCCATCCATAATTATTAGCTCTTTATTCGGATAGGACTGATTGTATACGCTATTAATGCATTGTTCCACCGCCACTTGTCCATTGAGCACGGCGATGATAATGCTAATCATGGGGCTATAACTCTTTGTGCTTTTTTCGTTATTCAAATCGTCAAACTCTTTATAAAATTAGGCTGGTTCTATGGTTACATAATCAGTAGGCGGTGGTTCATTTATAGAGACTCAAGTATTTCATTGTACAGTGAAAGATAATCATATGCAGGTCTTCAACTTTTTGCATATCGTTACTGTCGATTGTTAAAGACTTTTGGCTGATATTTTTTAGTTCTCCCCCGCCACATCCACATATACCATACGTTTTACCGCCGTTTTTGTTTGCATAGTCAATCGCTTTTAAGACATTACGTGAATTGCCACTTACTGAAACACCAATGACCATATCATCTTTTGTCAGGAAATTCTTCAACTGCTCAACAAACACATCATCATAAGAAACGTCATTCGCATAGGCCAGAATGGTCGGAATATTGTCACTCAGACATATGAGCTTGAATCGCTTGTCCTTTCTGTAACTAGTCTCTTTATTAATATCACAGGCAAAATGTGATGCATTAGAGGCGCTTCCTCCATTTCCACAGATAAATATGTACGACGGTCTCTTAAGGGACTCAGTTAATTCGGTTGTGAAGTCAATAAATTCATTCAAGCTGACATTTTCAAAAAGAGCTGTAAGTTCTGTCAAATAATTCCTTAGAAAAGATGATGGCATAGAAGATCCTTGTTATTCGTAAAATAGTATTTTTGTTCCCTCTCGATCTATGTTGAACGGCAATACACTGTTTCCTAAATGCTGTCTTAATACTTCATGATCTTCAGAATAAATTAATAAAAATCCAGTACCTCCAGCGCCAAGAAGTTTTCCACCAGTTGCGCCATGTTTGATGGCCTCATAATATAAGTTGTCAATGGTGTCGTTAGAAATTCCAGTCGCTAACCCCTTCTTATACAACCATCCCTTATTTAGTATACCACCAACAGCATCGATCCTCTCTTCCTGTAAAACTTCTCTTAGTTCATAGGCCAGAGAAACCAGTTTTTTTAAATCTTCAAATTTATTTTTTTCCAACATATGTTTCCTTTGTTCGCAAAGGATATTATGAGATCGTCTGTTCCCACCAATATAGTACAAACGAATATCGTTCTCGAGCTTTCTCTTTGATGATTCCGACAAGAGGATAGGTGTTATATTGACAGTTTTGTCTCTGTTGAATACCATGTAATTGATGTTTCCGTATGCTGCAGCATATTGGTCCTGTTTTCCTATGGGTTCTCCCAGGATGTCTATTTCTATTTCGCAAGCTTCTGCTGCAAGTCTTTCTTTTGATACGATTTTTCCTTTATATGCATAAAGAGCATTCAAAAGGCCAACAGTGAAGGAACTTGAAGATCCAAGGCCTGTTCCTGATGGTATATCAGCAAAACTCGCTATCTCAACACCGCTTTCGACATGTGCTTTCTTGAGGCACTCTCTCATAATCGGGTGCTCTATTTCATCAATATGTTCAACATCCTCAGTTTTGGAATACTTCAGACGTATTTTATCATGGAAGTACGGATGTATAATGATATACATATATTTAGCTATTGCAGCGCTTACAACGGCTCCGTAACCGTTTTGGGAATAAAATTCTCTAAAATCGCTTCCGCCACCGACAAAACTGACCCGGAAAGGTGTCCTTGTTATGATCATTATACCTCTACAATGATATCCGCATATTTTTTTGATTCTTGAATGAATGGGGCTTCATTTTCCAGCCTTTTCTGATAAATATCCTTGATTTCTTCATCAGACAGATCTTTCCATCGATAAAAAGAAAAAACCCTTTCTTTTCTGACGTCTTCATCAATTTGTACGAAAGCCTTTAAATTTGAAAGATCTTTCAATCCGCCAATATCCAGAGCCGGTACGCCTTCGACAATCAAGCATTTTGAATCATTCAAAGAAAAGGGCTCTTCGCCAATAATTGCTCTCGAATATGTATCATATTTTTTTAATAGAATTTCTTCCCCACTCATTATACGTTTCATATCTCGTGTAATTTCATTATATTTATATCTTTCTCTCACCGTCATATGATCTGTTCTTTCATTATTATTAAGCAGCCAGTTGTCCAAGGATAAAACCTGGCTGGAAGTACCATGCTTTTGTAAGGATTGTATGAGCAGTTTAACAAAAGTAGATTTGCCGGACCGTGCCATTCCCCCAACACTGATAGTAAAAGGAAAATGATATCTCCAACTGTCAATTTCATTTATTATGACATCAATATAAAGATTATACAGTCCTTTCTTTTCTAAGATAAAATCAGTCGCTCTTTCTAAATTATCAAATTCAAAATCAGGAGTGCATTGGTATTTTCTGTCTTTTCCTTCCTTCCCTGTTCTAACGAGAATAGTTTTCAATCCTGCATTGATTCCTGTTTGTATGTCAACTGTTGTATCACCGATGAACCATGATGAGTCCACATCAATATTATATTCTTTTACCGCCTGATCTATCATCCCTGTTTTTGGCTTTCTGCAGTGACAATCAATTTTATAATCTTTATTTTCACCTGGATAACCTATATCTGGATGATGAGGGCAAAAATAAATGTCATTCAGGTAAGCGCATTCCACTCCCAGTAATGTCTCTAATTTGTTATGAATTTCTTTTACTGTGGAAATATCACATAAATTATGGGCCACAACAGGCTGATTGGTAATTAAGAAAGACAAGAAATCAGAATTATTAATTTTTTTTACGGCAGATCCTGCAAATGGAAACAATTCAAGGTATTCTGTTTGGTGCAGTAGCTTTACATCTTTTACTAAAGTGCCATCTCTATCTATGAAAATCGCTGGTCTTTCATTCACTTTGGATGATTTCCCGATCTTCCCGCTTTCGAAATCTCGACTCACTCTTTCAAATCTATAAACAGTCCCTATATCTTTAATATATTCGGCGGTCTTATAACCGTATATTTTTTCATGATGCCCTATCATTTCAGGAAAGATATCCTTCACGAAATCGGTTGACACATCTTCAGGTATATAATGAAACACGGTTGGAGATAATATATAAACAGCGGCACTGACAAGATTATTGTAATATCTCGGTTTTTGGTCTTTTAACAGAAAATCAGTGATTCTGCAGTCATTGTCTATGACGACATGATCGCTGTCGTAATGATGGTCATTGGGATGTACAGCAAGAGTTGCCACACCCTTTTGGACTGTATGGAAATCAACTAAATCGTCAATCTTCATGCTCAACATGATGTCTCCGTAAACAACGATAAAGTTGTCCCTGATTTCATTTTCAAGCACCTTGACACATCCAGCGGTGCCAAGCGGTTTATCTTCCAAAGAATATGTTATATTAACGCCAAAAAACTTCCCATCGCCAAAGTAATCCTCTATGATATGACCGAGGTAACCGATGAGAATATAGATGTCAGTTATCCCATATCGACGCAGGAGATTGATCTGATACTCTAAAACAGGCTTCCCCCCTAGTGAGGCCATCGCCTTGGGAACAACACCACTCGTTAGAGAATTGAGTCTTTTACCTTTACCGCCTGCTATAATCACTGCCTTCATAGGTTACTCGTATACTTTAAGCTTTAGCATAAAGCTGACAGTCCGCCGCTTCATATCTTTGAGGAGCAGGGGAAGTCGCCCAGGCAAAAAAGAAAGCATATACAGCAATATCGCCTCCAAATAAAAGGGATTCGTTTTTATGCTCTTCTTAAAAACCTGCCGTGCGATCACTGTATTATTTTCCTTCAACAGGTGCATTGCCTCATTGCAATAATCCATGGAATCCCTCATATGCTTATATTTTGCCAAGAAGGGATGCAACGTCACAATATGTTCGAAAACCTTCTTGTATTCGGCAGTGACGGCTGGCGAGTTTTGCATATTATCGTGATGAATCCTTTTTACTGTCAAAGGTTTTCGCACATACCTGATATCATAATGAGTGGCCACGCGCATGAGCAACTCATAATCATCCCACCCAACAAGTTGTTCATCAAATAGCCCTGCTTTATTAAGCGATTTCCGCTTTATCATCATTATACTTGAAGAGTTTATTGGTGTCAGATAGAGGGATTTAATGAGGTTTTCTTGTTTACTGTCATTAAATCCTTTAAAAAGTTTTATTTTAGTCTTGCTTTCATCGACAGACAACATGCCTGTACAGACTATTCCCACGTCTCTGGCAGAACTCATTTCAAACTGCTCTATTTGCGACGTCAATTTAGTCGGCAACCAAAGGTCATCTTGATCGAGGAATGTAATGTATGCCCCCTTGGCAACTGAAATACCCACATTCTTTGTCTTGGGGATACCATGGTTATATTCTTGCTCAATTAATCTAATTCGATCATTGACATATCGCTTAACTATGGCCTTCGAACCATCTCCTGAATTGTCATCAACAACAATAAGTTCCCAATTCTCGCAGGATTGGTTGATGACACTTTGTATTGCCTCTACAATAAATGCTTCGCCATTAAAACAGGGAATAATTACAGAAACTAGCGAGTTCGAGTTATTTATGCCATTCATTGCTTTTCCTGTAAGGTCCGTAGAAAAAGCTGCTCCAACGAATCAGTGGCTTTACGCCATCCGAAATATTTGATCATATGCTCATACCCCGCCTCTGCAATCCGACTGCGCAGGTTGTTATCCGTAACAAGTTTGAAAAGCTCTTTGGCCAGTAATTCTGGCGAATGGGGCGGAGAGACAAGGGCCGTTACATTCGCTATGGTATAATCCGGTACCGCACCGACGTTGGTTGTAACAACTGCGCATTTGCAAGCCATAGCCTCCATTGGCGGCATCCCAAAACCTTCCACGTGGCTGGAGAATAAAAAAATGTCGCATGAATTATAGATTCCTCTCAATGTGTTATTGGAGGGACTCTCATGGAATTCTACGTGCGGTGGCACATTTGTGCCGACCCTTGGTCCAAACATAACTAATTTCACGTTTCTGTACTGTTCTCTAACGATTTCAAAGGCCTTAATTCCGTCGTCAATGCCCTTCCATTTAATATTGCGGTATGCCATGAGAATCCTGATTGGGCTGTTGTCTGATCTTTTTTTCTCAGGATAAAAATGTTCAAAGTCGGGGGCATGAGGTATTAGTGCGTCAACTTTCGCTCCAAGCCCTTCAAGGATCTTCTTAAGCCAACTCGAGTTGACGATATTCATCAAACCCAGTTTATAACTTACGTCAACTGCTTTTTGGGGTCCTCCCCAGATTTCATAATGTTGAATGAGGTACAACTGTATACCTTTATTACTATTGCAGTGCTTCACAACATATGCGGTCTTCCACCAGGTCGCGATAATGACATCAGAATCAGGTATGAAATATTCAGAAAGAAACTGCACCCTTATCAGCTTTGCCTTCAGGTCGAACCAGCCTACAGTAACGCCTTGCTTTAGATTGCTCAGAATACTTAATAATCCACTTGCTATTCCCTTATAAAATCTTTTGCCGTCTCTTGATGGAAACAGCGGGTATATTACATTTACTTCATAGCCTCTTTGGCATAAATGATTTGCCAATTCAAAAACAGCTCTTACCCCACCCGATATTTCAATATTTGGCAATATAAATGAGATTTTAATCTTGTCCATCGTTATCCATTTCTTTTATCAAAAAAAACTAAAATGCCTTGCAGGGATACTTATAGGCAAAGGAAGAAGACATATCAATAAGCATGGCAAATAATTTTTTTGGGAATCGAGGCACGGCTTGTCCTGCTTTGATAGTCCATAGATATTTCAAGCCGTGAAAACCATATACCTTGAATCCCATGTTTTTGAGTTCATCATAAAACCAGCCGCTCAAATGAGTTTCATCAGGATTATCATAAGGCCCAGGGTAAGTGGCCAAAAAACAGTTGGGTGTTGTCATGAGGATCTTTTTTCTGGTAACCCGCTCTATTTCCTGAAGCATTTTAAAGGCTTCCTGCTTTTCCAGATGCTCAAGAATCTCAGTTGCTATCGCACAATCAAAAGATTTCGACTTGAATGGCAGCTCTCTTACATCACATAAACAATAACCATCGTGAACGGAAAAGCCTTTAATTTCCTCGATATAAGGCTTATAAATATCGATGCCGATTCTGAAAGATCCTTTCCTTATTTTCATCAAAGCTGAAGTGCGACCACAACCAACATCGAGTATTGAACATTCATTCTCAATTTCCTGAGACAGTAAATTGGATAAGTTATATGTTCCAAATACATTACGATATACATTTTTTATAAGACTGAATATTTTCGGTATCATAAGTCACATGTTAGCAGGATAAGGGTTATTTCTAAGGAGTCTCCTTCATTCTCAACGTTTCGATCACAAGTTTCGGATGTTTTAAATAGAACAACACATGTCGATAGTAACTATTTGACAGACTCCATCCTGCCCCCCAGGAATTTAAGCAACCGCGACAGTCTTTTACAGTCTGCCTGACATTTCTCATCTCGAGACTATGCCATATCTCTGTCGGTGATTGTTTCCTCACATTCCCCGCCGATTTTTCAAAATGGTTTAAACAGGGAACAATATCGCCATCACATTTCAGGACACAGAATGTATACATGGCAAAACAGGGGAATTTTATCGGCCTGTTTTCAACAGCCCTGAGCCAAAGTTCCTGCAAGGGAGATGGCGGTTGCGAACGCACTGCTTCGATCAGCCTGTCGTCAAAATGATTGGTTCCAACATTATCATAAAATGATGATTCATTGTACCACGCCTCTGTCAGTTCTATACCTAATTCATTGACATAAGACCTGACCTCGGGAAGGTTATCCAATGTAAGTTCAGAAAGCACAATTCCTGCAGCAATGTGCAATCTATCTTTGTGCTTGTCCCTTAGTTTTACAAGTTCATGTATCAGGTGATCGGTCTTTTCGAAGTTTCCCTTAACCCCACGTATCTTATCATGCGCTTTTCCAATACCATCAAGGGAAACGCCGATATCTAGAGAGATACCGGCATTCATGGCAGCCGTGGCTGTCTCAATAACTCTGTGGGGCAGCAATCCATTGGTGCTTAACTGGATGCAGGCTTCAGGCAAGGCACTATGTATGCCGGCAATAATATCCAACAGATCACTTCTTACTGTCGGTTCGCCTCCCGTGCACAAGACGTATTTCACATCTTTGAAAAGATCGTCGCTGAGAGCCTGCTTTACTTCCTGTGCTGTTAATGGATTCTTTGACGGCTCTTTTTGCCATATGTTGCAATGAGCACACCGGGAGTTGCATCTGTCGGTTACCATATATACGATATGTGTCGGCCGAAGCGATTCGGTCGCTGATCGCAGGAATAAGTTCTTGATGCCCATTAACGCATGCTTTAAGCCATGGCCCACTGCGCCAGCTATTATTGATTTTGTAGATTGCATTTTTTATTATTCATCTCTGTAAAATAATTTTAAAAAGATTTATGTCCTCGGTAGTCATAACCTTGATTGTCCATAATATTAACAAGTACAATAATACCGCTAATGGAATGATGGCCAGCAATGTTAAATTACGCAAATAAAAAACTATGAAGCCCAATGCTATGTTCGCAATGAGTAGTTTTACTACGATGCTTACAAACCTTCCGTTGAAAGTTAGATAACCCATTCTCTCAGTGTAAGCAACATGGCATATTAAACTCAAAAGCTCTGTTATTACAGTCGCTATGCTTGCTCCAGCCAAACTGTGTTTGGGTATGAGAATGAGATTTAAAATCACATTTACTGCGACGCAGCTACCCGCTATCTTGGTTACAATAGCCTGTTTATTTATTGAATTGAATAAATTTCCAAAGGGCTGACTCATAAAAATAAGTACTGAAGACCATATTAAAATCTGAAGGGGGAATATTGATTCAACATATTCCATGCCAAATATGAGGAGAATAATTTTTCTGGCTAGGAGTGTCGTTCCAACCCCGAGTGGGATTCCCAATATCGTCAAATATTTTAAGGACTTTGCAAAAATTACTTCTACTGAGTCTTTCGATGTCATATGATAATTTGCCATAATAGGGTAAATGGCAGCTATAAAGGAGCCGGGAACAATCAATAAACAAAGAACAAGCCTGTAGGCTGCATTATACCAACCCACAACCTCATCTCCTTTCATTATGGAGAGCATTACTGAGTCTACCCAGTAAAAAATCACCACAAAGCTTATAGCTAAACCAAAGGGCAACGCCTGCTTGATCGTATCCTTCCAGAATATAACATCAAATTCTATTTTGCAGATAGACCAAGCTCGAGACGAACTGGGCAATTTTATTTTCAAAATGGTGTAGCTATATGTCACGATAATGAGGCTTGTTAAAAAATATAAAGCGGCGAACCCAACCACGCTGAAATCGAATTTCATGCCGACAATAACCCCGCAAAACATTACAAGGCTGTTCAACATCTGCCCTATGCCCTGATATTCCATCCTCTCGTAGGCTTGAAAGATAGCGTAAAACATTATGATAAAAGAGTTAACCATTACCGATAATGCGACAAGGTAAATGACTGTTTTGGTTTGTGCCGGAAAACCCATGAGACTTATCGTTATAGCAATCATTGCTAGCGTTCCAAGGACCAGAACTATCTTCATACCGCTCAAATTTGAGAGGTATTTCGGGGCAAGGGCTTTGTGTTTGGAAACCTCCCTGATGGTTAGCGACTGAAGTCCAAAATCGGTAAAAACGGCATAGAGTGCAGTGAGGGCGAGTGCAAAAGACAAAACACCATAGTCTTTCGGGCCCAGGTAACGCGCGATATACATCATATAAAAAAAAGATAACAGGGAACCTATTATCCGAGACGCCAATAATACCCCTGTATTTTTTGCAATTTTTTGAACGGTATTCATAAAACACTGCTCTCAGCTATTTGCTTGTATCAACGCCACATTTTATCATGTCCAGTTACCTACCGAATTGAGAAGGATTGGCAAGGAAGCGTTTGAATCCGGTGAGGCTCATTCTATTCACATTTTATGTTGCTTCATTTCCCATACCATTACGTGGGGGCGTTTTTTTAACTTCTCCTCAAGGTCACGGTACTCGGCTCTGCTCAGAACGAGCGATCGTATCTTTCTCTTGATATACCGCTCCGTTTTTCTACTCAAATCGTCGAGATGGTATCGATCGATATCTCCTATCAACAGGAGATCAATAATCCCCGTATCCTTTCCTTCGACATAGTCATCGATGAGAGATGCCTTTCCCAGATCGCCCAGCCTGTTGATTATGCCGTCGATGACCTGATCGATTCCCATGACCTTGCTGACCATGGATCTGAGCTTATCGGCATTTACCGGATTTGGCAATGTTGCCATTTTCGGTAAATGGCATGATATTGACTGTTGTGGCTCACCTAATCTCTTTGCGATCCTGTCCTGTGGAATACCGAGACTGTTAATACAAAATATTGAGAAGCTGGGGATTCTGAGTGCTGGCTTTGTTAAAATCTGAGACCGACACCGAAATTGGGTACAAGGAGGTGTTTTACAATGGTCAAATTTTCTCTTTGACATCTACCCAGTTCCTCCAGAAATTAAAGATTAATGTTGAAGCTCCCCACCGCCGACTGATGGAGTATCAAAAGTCATAATAAATATCTACGACGTTGGTCTTCGATAATGACAAATCCTTAGGCCTCTTTTTTGTTTGCTTCCCATATCAGGACACGTGGTCGTTTTTTCAGTTTTGGGACAAGCGCGTCAAACTCATCTCTCGTGAGCACCAGTGATCGAATGTTTCTCTTTATGTATCGCTCAGTTTTTCTACTCAAATCATCGAGATGATATCGGTCAATATCTCCTACCAGCAGGAGATCAATTATCCCCGTATCCTTTCCTTCGGCATAGTCGTCGATGAGATATGCCTTTTCCAGATCGCCCAGCCTGTTGATTATACCGTCGATGACCTGGTCGATGCCCATGACCTTGCTGACCATTGATTTGAGCTCGGGAAAGAGAGGGTGGGTCTCATCGGCCGAATAAAATACCTGTCGCCCATGTTTTTCGGATTTTAAGATGCCTGTTTTTCTGAGCTGATTGAGCTCTTCCCTGACCGAATTCGTCGAGACATTGAACTCCTTTGAAAGCTCTCTGAGGTATGAGCGAGTTTCGGGATTAAAGAAGAATCTCACAAGGAGATTTATCCTGGTTTTGGAAGATATAAGCCCCGAAAACAAACTTTCCATTCTGATTCCTTTATGAGTAGTTAGACTACTCATAACACACCTGGATTGCTTGTCAAGGATTTTTTTAAAGGGTAATACGATTTAAGTGATGCATATAGACTGTCGATTGAGAAAAGTCACAAAATGCTGCTGCTACCCATGCCTGTTCCTGTCATCATAGATTTATTCGAAAGGTAACTGTGCCACCTGTTACAAAAGAGACCGACCATGAAGATGACGACTGCCATGATCATCAGCATGGTGAAAGTGGGTCCATAACGCTCTCTGTGATCTCATCAGGGCATTCCCTGAAGGAGAGAAAAGACGTCATTCGAATATGTTGTATCGCATGATACACCAAACGGCCCAGAGGCCGTCGCTCCACTTGATTTTCTTGCCCTCTTTTCGGGAACGGCAGTGGTACGAAATGGGAACTTCGCAGATCTTAAGCTTTTTTTTCGCGATTTTAGCTGTGATCTCTGGTTCGATTCCAAATCTGTTTTCATTGATCGTGATTCCTTTCAATGCCCCTCGGGTAAAAATCTTATAGCAGGTTTCCATATCCGTGAGGTTCAGGCCGCTGAATAGATTGGACAGGACGGTCAAAAATCTGTTGCCGATATAAAATGAAAAGTGGGGTAAATGGAGGGATTTAGTTGCGGCGAAACGGGAACCGTAAACAACATCGGCAGTTCCGGAAAGTATCGGTTCCAGCAACAGGGGGTACTCAGCGGGGTCGTATTCCAGGTCGGCGTCTTGGATTATGACGATGTCTCCCCGGATGTGTTCGAAGGCAGTTTGTATCGCCCTGCCTTTCCCTTCGTTTTTTTCATGGAGGAAGACCCTAGCCTCGGGGTGTTGGATCTTCAATATGATGTTCCGTGTCCCGTCGGTGGAACCATCATCCACGATAATGACTTCCTTGTTGTAGGGCGTTTTAAGGATCGCATCGATAGCCTTTGTAACGACTGCATGCTCGTTAAATACGGGAACGACGATGCTGAGAAGAAAGTTATTGGGTTGTATATGTTCAGATTTCATTGTTCAGTCGTATTTTTTTAGAGATCATGATCCCCGCCGTCCGGAAGGACCACATGGCAATAAGGTAGAGTTCAGGCCGAAGAGGGACCGAATATCTGGGCCATGGCGCGAACACCGAGTATAAAAACGTATAGTATATACAAACAGCAAATAAAATGATCGGCGTTACTGGAAGGCTGGTGCCGTCCCGTGACTTTCTCCGGGTAAAATAAAGAAGGGGAATGCCGGCGAGGAAAAGAATGAGAATGACTGGGTGCAGATATTTCATGGTTTCGCGGGTCGCGCTTGCAAAAGGGGATGTTGTGTAGAGAGATCCTTCTACTGGATAGACGTAAATATCACCCTGACCCTGCAGAATGTTCCAGCTCCAGAAATAATATGGTTTTTCAAATAAATACCACAGAAGATATCGTCCCGGTCGTTCCTTGAATCGCTGACAGAAAATCTTTCCGAAAGTGGCCAGGGATGAGCCGAAGCCCGGTTGCATCGGGTCTTCCCTATAGGGATAATATTGGAAACGGGGATCTTTGTAGATAAAATCGGGATACGTTCCGTGGCTCAACGTGGCAATTGCCCTATCGGAGGCGCGAGGCGCCGTCGCAGGCAGGGTACTGTTGCGGAGGGTCCACACTGCCGGAAATAAAAGAAAGATAATCAAAAACACCACAAGCATCCGGGCCAGATGATTTTTTTTTGACTGTGCTTTATGTAAACCGAGGGAAAGGGCAGTTATTGCGGCCAGTAAAAGGGGAATGAAGAGGACTGTTTCGTTAGTCAGATAAGCAGAGCCGAAAAGCAGGCCTGCAAGGATGAACGGGGTGTGCCGGTGCCGTTTCAAGGCGATGCAATACAAAAGTATTGACGAAAGTAAAAGAAAGGCAAAGAGGGTTTCCGTCAGAACATAGCCTGCCATGGATGTCAGGTGCGGGCTGAGGGCGACGAGAAGGGCTGCAGCAAGGGCATCCCAGGGCGGAAGAAATCGGAGCCCCAGGAAAAAAGTGAGCGGAACGAGCAGTGCACTCAGAACAACTTGGCTGTATATGACGATGGCATAGAATCCCTTTTCTCCTCCCAGTAAAAAGGAAAGAGCGATTACCAGGGGATATCCCGGTGAGCAAAACGAATCGGGCGAGGGAGCTGATGCGGGAAACTCCCGGGAGAAGGTGCCGTGATGGGCCAGGTTATAACCGTACAATACATATTGCCGGGCGTCCGCCCGTATCGGGTTGTTGATGGAAGTATGGTTGACGTACTGTACGCGAATAAAGAGTGTCAAGACCGATATTAAACATACCAGCAGAATGATGATTCTGGTATCGATTGTACTGTCATCTTTGCTCATGCGATTTTCCCTTCGGGCAATGCCCCCCAAGACGATAGTTCAAAGTTGAAAGCCGGTACTGTTACGTTAGCAGTCTGTGGCTCTTTTGTCTATTTTTCGTTACGGCGAAGAGACAACACATTCAACTATCCTGACATAGGGAATCGGTGCTGTCCCGTTGTGTTTTTCGACAACCTGAAAGACTGTGACCCCTCCCCAAAAATTGCTATTTATTGGATTTGGCAGTGTTGCCATTTTCAATAAATGGTTATAAATCGATGCTTGATTTGCTTCAAATCTTATTGCGATTCTGTCCTGATGGAATGGCGAGACTGTTCATACGAAATATCTTGAGATAAATGTTCAACCGGGTAACCGTGCGTAGTACAAGATAAGCAGAGGGCGTGCACTATATACAGTGTAAATGTATGCGGTGGAGAAAAGAGGCCCTTTCCCTTTAGAAATGTTTATCCCCAAACCTGTCTTGCCTTTTCCTATAATCATCGGATGCTTCGAACCGCAGCTGTGACACCTGTTCTGAGACAAGACCAACCATAAAGATGACGACTGCCATTATCATCAGCATGGCCGAAGTGGGTCCATAGCGTCCTCCGAGAAAGAAGATTTTAAAAAGGCCATAGCCCAGTCCTGTGATGAACATTACAGTGCTGACTGGGAGAAAAACCCTCATGGGGGAGAAGAGGGTCGCAATCTTGACAATTATCAGGAAGAAGCGGGAACCGTCGCGAATGAGTTTGATTTTGCTCTTTCCCGTGTTGCGTTGTGCCTTTATCGGAACATAGACAAGGCTATAGCCTGATCGCACCACGGCCATCGTTATGGTTGTGGGGTAGGAAAAAGTGTTCGGCAGAAGAGGTACAAAGCTTCGTGCGATGTCTGTTTTAATTGCCCGAAATCCCGACGTCAGGTCATGGATCTTGCGTTTGCATATATAGCTGGCAAAGATATTGTAGAACTTGTTTGCCATGGAACGATGCATTGAAGTATGCGAATCACTGGTGCGGGAACCGACAGCCATGTCATAGGTGCCAAGTTTCTCTAGGAGGTGTGGTATGTCTTCCGGCCGGTGTTGTCCATCGCCGTCAATCATGACGAGCACATCTCCGGTGGCATTTCTGATTCCCGTCTTTACGGCCGCGCCATTTCCCATATTGTAAGGGTGAGATATAATCCGGGCTCCCCCCTTTTTTGCCTTTTCAGCGGTTCCATCATCGGATCCATCATCAACGACAATGACTTCAAAACGATATCCCGTTGCCTCCAAAGTCTGTATAATCCGCTTGACCAGTGATTCAATCCCGGAGGCTTCATGGTAAGCCGGTACTATAACACTCACCTTCGATGTGCTATTATCGTGTGTAGTTATTTGTTGCATGGATCCATTCTATAAAATAATAGGCAATTTATTCAATGACTTTTTCTTGCAAGAATTGTAATAATGTGAAAAGAATGAAGAAAGCAGGACAATGAAGACGGGAAATCTCTGTGCGATAATCAGAGCAGGCATCGAAAACAGTAACGGGAAAGAACTCTTTCGGCACATAGAATGATGGATAAAGAGAAAGAAAATCAAACTATTCAATCGATTCTTAAGGGTGACAGAGATGCCTATGCGCTCATTGTAGATGCGTATAAAGATCGAATATTTAATCTGGCCTACCGTATGACGGGGCATTACGAAGATGCGAATGATCTGGCACAGGACACATTCATACGGGCCTTTGCTAATCTTCAGCGATTTGATAATCAAAAACAATTCTTTACATGGCTCTATGCAATCTCCCTCAATATCATCAGAAATCATTTAAAGAAGAGTAAAAGAGATCACTATAATGAAAACGAATATGAGCATAATGAAAATAAAATATCGATCAACGATGAAAACAATCCGGAAAGAGATTTAATGGCGAAAGAGGAGGCGGGCAATCTGGAACTGTGTATTCGGAGACTTCCCGCCGAGATGAAAGAGGCTGTTATATTGCGATTCTATCAGGGGATGCCCTTTGATGATATCGCTGACATAATGGCGATTTCACTGAGCGCCGTAAAAATGAGGGTATACCGGGGACTGAAACAACTCGAAGAATTGCTGGAAGATGGATAGTCTGTGTGACTTTTTGGTGGTGGTAACTGTATATAGTATGAAACTAAGAATATTGATGAACTCGTAAAAAGTCGAAAAGTACCATTTTCGTCATTCCGGCGAAAGCCGGAATCTAGTCTATTCAATTACTTGCGAGGGCTCTGGACTCCGGTTTTCACCGGAGTGACGACTTTTTACGAATGCATC
>CAYMYS010000028.1:0-32168 GCA_964394725.1 uncultured Syntrophaceae bacterium | reverse complement strand
ACCCGATAGAGGACCTGATCTACAATAATAGAAACAGCGGCAAATGGATCCGAAACATGGTGTTGCATTGTGAGGACTATGAGCCCGAGGAGATTCTGGAGGCTATTGACTCTCTCGATGATTCAATCAATGTGGAAAACTATATCGGTGTTATTTTCGAGAACGGTTTCACCATGCTTGAATTTAAAGCGCACATGCATCTCATTCTTGGTAACAGAGATGAGGCCCTGGAATGTTTGGAATGCGGGACTGATAAGCTGGGACATATCGTCGCGGAATTGATCCGAATGGACGAGGAAAAGTTGCTGTGGGAAGAGTATGAAGATGCACTCTTTAACATCTTTGGACGAGAAAGCGTCGAAAAGGCCTTGTCTATAGTAAAGGGTGAAGAGTACCTGGTAGATACAACACTTCATAGTGACTATCACACTATACTCGCAATGTATGACAGACTGGAGCGTAAAAAACAAGCTGCGATTTTTCCTAGTGGGTAAGGCTGGTCAGGGTTTGGCCCATTAGGCATTGTACTGACGGTAAATTATTTGCTCTTTTTGTCTCGCTTTGCCTGTTTCTTTTCTTTTGCTGTTTTCTGGGGGGCCTTCTTTTCGCTCTTTTTAGTATCTTGTGATTTTGACATTCCATTTAATCCTATATAACAGTGATGATTTTTACTACGTGCGTTAAATAGCCATATTTTCCTAATAATGCAATAGCCATTTTACAAAAAGGGATAAATAACTGCTCCTTTGGTGAACTTGAGTCAATGATGAGGGCCTCCCAAATCGAAGAGAATAATTGCTAACTTACTAAAAGGCAGTAAAAGGCAGGTGTTGAATCCTCAATTAAATCGTCACTCTTTGCAGCACGGAAATCGTTGTGGGGAGTCAAAATAATGACGGCATATAACGTGCATCCTTAAGGATATTATATTAGGTTATTGCCTGATCGAGATATTTGTTTACCCGGGCTACATAGGTTTTCGTTTCCTCAGGCAACTTATCGGGATTTCTTTCTACATTTCCCATTCCCCAGTTGTAGGCAGAAAGCGCGACATTCCTGTCACCCTCGTACCGATCCAGGAGCATCTTTAAATATTGTGTTCCCATCATAACATTTTCAACAGGATCATAGGGATATTTGACGCCTAATTCCTTCGCTGTTTCAGGCATGAGCTGCATTAGTCCCATTGCTCCCTTGGACGACGTGGCATTACTATCAAAATTACTTTCAGCCTTTATGACCGCCTTTATTAAATTGGCATCAATTCCATGCTTCTCAGAAGAAGAATCAATAATGCGATTCGTGATATCTGATGGCGTCTTATTATCGTGTTTTTGTTCCGGCTGTTGTTGATTTGTCGACGTTTCTAAACCGCACAAATACTGTAAACTCCCTGTCAATAATCCCGGATGGCCCGACCCGCTGGAGTTTGTTGATAAAGAACGGATACAATGGCCATACATTTGCTGTTCAATAATCCTGACCAGGGTCCGAATTATGTTTTTCCCAAGAGTCGAGGGATTTTCTTTCTGTAAAGTATTTGTAGCATCATCAAGGATCGTATCGAAGCGTAAGCTGTGAGGAGTCTCTTTCACCGGACATTTTTCTTCACAGCCAGTCGACCGCATGTTTACTCCACTGACAATTTCCATAACGACCTTTCTGAGGAAAATATTCACTACCGCTTAATTAACATTCAAATAATGTGCCAGCATGGGAAAAATTTACTATCGATTAATTTCTTGACTTTTATCTCAGGAATTCATTAACCTTGAGGTCTCTTATTCGCGATATTTACAACTAATACACAAACCGTTGTTTAGCCTTTCGCTGCACACGAAACTCAACAGCTTTGCCGGTGCGTGCCGCCGGGGTTAGCGTCGGAAAACTATTTTTTAAGGGAGTGAACTATGACTGAATATGTTAGAAAAAGTGGTTCTCGTGAATCTTTAGAAGTGGCTGCAGGTCAAGGTACTTCCATGCAGGTTCTAATCAGTTCCGAGGAGGCACCGAACTTCGCTTTTAGAAAATTTGTCATGGAGCCTTACGGGGGCATGCCTAAACACACGAATCTTGTAGAACATGAACAATATGTCCTGAAAGGTTTTGCGACCATAGAGATAGGCGATGACACTTTCGAGGTTTCTGCCGGTGATTCTCTTTACATTCCAGGTAACGTTCCGCATTCATACAAAGCGGGAAAAGATGGCTTTGAGTTTATTTGTGTTGTGCCTAACAAAGAAGATGAAATAGAGATACTTGGATAACTGTCTGATGACTAAATAGACCGGGGTCTTTTGGCGACGGGTGTGAAAAGGGGTGATCGAGTCGGTATCTGGTCTTCCAACAATGCCGAGTGGGTCATTATTCAGTTTGCCACCAGCAAGATGGGGGCTATCCTCGTCAATTTACAAGGACTGTGGTGCAAGAAGATGGGATACCGGGAATTATCATTCAAACTGCCTCCTGACTATCAGGAAGGGGATCTGCGAGGGGCGATCGCACAGAAATTGGGTATAGGAACATTTTCCTACCAGATAGGGAATAAAAGTCTTGATGCCCGCAAGAAAAGCAACATCCACTGGCTGGTACGGGTCTCTGTACTGTCGGAAGAACTCATGGGGGGAGAGCCCGTCCTTTCACCGGGGCTCACCGTTCAATCACGTGCACGGAATGAACGGGCCCTTGTCGTCGGGAGCGGTCCTGCGGGGTTCTTTGCGGCCCTTGTGCTTCAGAAGGCGGGTTTTCAGACGACCATTATAGAACGGGGTAGGGAGGTAAAAAAGCGGGCCCGGGGAATCAAGTCCTTTGAAGAGACGGGCCTCTTCGATCCTATGAGCAACTATGCCTTCGGCGAAGGGGGTGCCGGGACCTTTTCCGATGGAAAACTTACGTCTCGATCGAAACACATTGCGAAAGAAAAAGGCTTCATCATAGAGAGCTATATCCGGGCGGGGGCACCCGAAGAGATAGGATACATGGCGCACCCCCACCTGGGGAGCGACAGCCTGAAGAAAATCGTGGTGAATCTGAGAAAAGAATATCTCGATCTGGGCGGAAGGGTCCTCTTTGAGACACTGCTGGAAAATATCAAAGTCGAAGGGGGAAGGGTTGTCGAAGCGGTAACAGACTCCGGCGGGATTGAAGCCGATTACTACCTTATTGCTCCCGGCAATTCCGCCTACGAAACATACCGCATGTTGATCAGAAGGGGTGTTGCATTCCGCACCAAGCCCTTCGCCCTGGGATCACGGGTGGAGCACCACCAGGAGTTTATCAATTTCGCCCAATGGGGAAGGGAAGAGCTGCCGGGGGTAAAGGCAGCCGAATACCGTCTGACCTCGCGGGGGAATGGAGATCTCCCCGTTTATACCTTCTGCATGTGTCCCGGCGGCATGATCGTCCCCGCCACCGCCTACGCACATACCAACATCGTCAACGGGATGAGCAGGTACAGGCGTAACGAGACATTTGCCAATGCGGCCTGCGTGGCGGCGGTGAGCCCCGAGGGCCTGAGGGGTAGAGAGACGAACGCCGCCGAGGCCCTCGACTGGCTGGAAGCCCTGGAAGAACGATTCTACCGGTACGCCGAGGGGTACGCGGCGCCTTCCTGTCCCATAGGCAATTTCATCGAGAGGAAGGAGTCTTTCGCAATCTCCGAATCGAGTTATCCGCTGGGGTTGAAGCCGGCGCCCCTCTGGGAACTGCTCCCCCTGCGCGTGAGCAACGCCCTTCGCGAGGGTCTCAAGGACTTCAGCCGTAAAATAAAGGGATTTGAAACAGGCACGATCATGGGGCTTGAGACCAAGACCTCGTCACCCATTCAGGTCATGCGGGACAAGACCGGACTCTGCGATGGCTTTGAAAATCTCTATGTCGTGGGAGAGGGGAGCGGCTGGGCCGGGGGAATCATATCGAGCGGCGCCGACGGCATACAGGCCGCCATGCATATAATGGAAGCGGCACAGTGAAGGTCGAAGGTGAAGGGATCAGGTCTCTGTCGGGAACAGCAATCCGGTGTTCCCGAAAGCCGTCGTGAAGAGATCTTGCAAAACATTAGGGGTAAACCACTGAAAAAGGTTGAGAAATCTATGAGATCATTTTATGATAATACATCACAGCTCAAGATACCGCGCTATTTCAAATTTGTAGACGCATTCCCCATGACTGTGGCCGGCAAGATTCAGAAATTTGTTATGCGTGAGCAAAGCATCAAGAAAATTGGTCTGGAGGCAGACGACGCTGCGAAGACAGCCTGACGAGCCGCCCAGGGTTATCGATCTATTCGGTCGTCGGGTGTCCACAATCCGGGGACGGGCAGTACGGGCAGTGCGCCCGCCGACTGCATGATGTCCCCTTCGTAAAGGACCTGTTCTAGAAAGAGTCCCGCAGGGGGTGCGGTAAGCCGGGCCGGTATATCGGATGGGTTGTGAAGCATGTCTTCCACGTCCTGAGACGGCAGGTTCCCCTTTCCCACTTCGACGAGAACCCCTACGATACGGCGGACCATCTTCCACAGGAAATGGGAACCGGAGATCCTGAAGACGATGAGGTCCTTCCTTTCCAGGAGTTCCACCATGTCTATCTTGACCAGTGTCGACATCGCCTTGCCCCTTCGTTTGTCGGCGAAGGAGGCAAAATCGTGAAAGCCCGAAAAGAGCTGTCCCGTCTCTGCCATTGCTCTGCCGTCGAGGTGATCGTTGATCCACCAGACGTAGCGTTTCCCGAAGGCTGTTCGGTGCTTGGAAATCAGGTAGACGTAACTTCTCGCCAGGGCATTGTGACGGGCATGGAACCGCGATGAGACCCTTTCTACCTTGATGATATTGATACCGGAAGGGAGGATGTCGTTGAGTCCTGCCACAACCTTACGGGGTTCCATCTTCTTCTTTGTTTCAAGATGGTCCACCTGGGCCAGGGCATGGACACCGGCGTCGGTTCGTCCTGCCCCCTGGATATCGACGCCGGCGCCGGTAAGCTGAGCCGCCGCCTTTATCAGGGCTTCCTGGACGCTCCTGGCATTCTTCTGGGCCTGCCATCCTCGGTATCCCGTCCCATCGTATTCCAGGGTAATCTTGTACTTGTGCATTCTTCCTCCTCACTGTTGCCTTCTATGAGACCTTAGTATCGTCTGATCGAGGGGGAATATCAAACATTTTTTTATATGAAAAATGTGGTATGGGTAGAGACATGCCAAACACAGATCCACCCTTTTGTCCACAATTTCTGATATCTATCCAATATTATTGATTATAATATGAAAAGCAGTTATGATGAAATATCAGTGGAACAGTAAACACTGTTTTGAAAAACTGAAACGAGGAACTTAATTTACATGTTTATTCCGACAACAAAAGAGGAAGTCAAAAAACTGGGCTGGGATTGTCTCGATGTTATCCTGGTAACGGGAGACAGCTACATCGACAGCCCTTTTGTCGGAGTATCGGTCATAGGAAAGATGCTTATCAGAGAGGGATTCCGGACAGGCATCATCGGGCAGCCGGCTATCGATTCGGATATCGATATCTGCAGGCTTGGTGAGCCGGAACTCTTCTGGGGCATCACAGGCGGGTGCATCGATTCGATGGTTGCAAATTATACCGCCTCGAAGAAGAGAAGGAAACAAGACGATTACACAGCAGGAGGCCACAATACCCGCCGCCCCGACCGCGCAGTCATAGTATACTCAAATCTCATAAGAAGATATTTTAAGAACACAAGGCCCCTCGTATTGGGAGGGATGGAGGCAAGCCTCAGAAGAATTCCCCACTATGATTTCCCGTCGAACAGTCTCCGCAGATCGATATTGTTCGATGCAAAAGCGGATTATATCGTATATGGCATGGGTGAGAAGACAGTGGTCGAGCTTGCCGAGAGATTACAAAGGGGGATCACGGCGACGGATCTTCCCGGTATCTGTTACGCCGGGAAAGAAATACCGGAAGACTATCTGGAACTTCCTTCCTATGAGGTTCTGCTGAAAGACAAATGGGCATTTATTGAGATGTTCAACACCTTTTACAGGAACAATGATCCTCTTACGGCGAAGGGCTTGTGCCTGAAGCATGACAGCAGGTATCTTATTCACAATCCTCCGGCACCCTCTCTTTCGACAGAGGAACTCGACGAAATTTATGACATGGATTTTGAAAGGGATCTTCACCCTTTTCACAAGAAAGAGGGTCCCGTCAGGGCCCTTGAAACAATACGATTTTCCATTGCGACGCACCGGGGATGCTATGGAGAGTGTAATTTTTGCGCCATATCGGTTCATGAGGGAACAACCGTAAGCTGGCGAAGCGAAGCATCGATCATCAGGGAGGCAAAAGACCTCGCAGCCCATAAGGATTTTAAGGGATATATACTCGATGTTGGCGGTCCTACGGCAAACATGTACGGATTTGAATGTGAAAAAAAGCTCTCCTGCGGACGCTGCATTGATAAACGCTGCATCAATCCCACAGTCTGCCCCCAGTTAAAACCGAATCACGGTAGGCAGATATCACTGCTTGCGAAGTTACGGAACATAAAGGGAATAAAGAAAATATTTATATCCTCGGGAATCAGGTATGATCTTCTGCTGTCCGATAAAGCCTGGGGAGAAAAATATTTAAAAGAGATTGTGCTCCATCACGTCTCGGGCCAGCTTAAAATAGCGCCGGAACATACGGAAGAAAAGGTCCTGCAAAAAATGGGAAAAACGGGGACAAAACCGCTTGCTCAATTCGTCGACCTCTTCAACAGGTTCACAAAAGTGGCGGGGAAAGAGCAATATCTGACCTATTATTTCATGGCGGCCCATCCTGGGTGTAGCACAGAGGATATGAAAAGACTCAAATCCTTTGTTTCGCGCAATTTGAAGATCAATCCCGAACAGGTTCAGATTTTTACACCCACGCCGTCGACATATTCCACGTTGATGTATTACACCGAAATAGACCCCTTTACAAAAAAGAAAATATACGTCGAAAAGGATGTCAAATCAAAGGAAGAGCAGAAGAACATCGTGGTATCAAAGAGGGCTGTTACGCGTAAAAAGAAATAGTCTTGTATGGTTCATTGTGACAAATCCGATTCCATCCCCTCGTGAATAAATTATTGAAATATAGTGAAATATACCTTGACTTTGCGTAAGCAGTAACGTATGTATTCCACAATATCATGTACCTCATTATGGTCTTAGGTCCGTGCGGTACAGTTAAAGTTGGGTTATAACAATTTGAAGTGCAAAGGCGGCTATCATGCTCTTTAGAGTCTTGGTGGCTTTTTTTATTTCTGTCATATTGGTAATTCGGCTTTTGGTAAATTTTAAAAAAGGAGGAGACTAATTATGGCAGAAGGTACAGTAAAATGGTTCAACGAGAGTAAAGGCTTTGGGTTTATCGAGCAGAATGATGGTGGGGATGTTTTCGTCCATTACAGCGCCATTGAGGCCACCGGCTTCAAAACCTTAGCTGAGGGACAGTCTGTGAGCTTCGATGTTGTTCAGGGCAATAAAGGCCCTGCAGCGGAAAACGTGAAACTCACGTAATTAAACTGTGTGTAAAGAAAGAGGCGCTCCAATAAGAGTTATTATCTTGGAGCGCTTCGCCATTTTCAGCATACTCTGTAACGTCGTAACAAAAAATAGGAGCGTAAAAATGGGAAGGTCCATGTTCAACTTTGCCAAGCAGACGAAAGAAAGAGCAAGGCAGCAGAAACAAATGGAGAAGGCTTCAAAGCGCCTGCTGGCGAAGCAGCAGAAGGCTAATCTAAAAGCGGGTGTTCCAGACGCAGATGCCGAGATGGCTGAAAAGGAACCGGTCGAGGAGATCGTCGACAGCACACCATAAGAGAATATTCCGGTACAGAGAAAAACACCACAATGTAATGGATTAAAATATCGTGGTCCTTGTTTGGTCGAGAAATGGAAAGGACAAAACTCTACAGAACGATATTCAGGATTCCCCCTACCGTGAGTGCGGCTATAACCATTATCAACATTGATTTACAAAGATCCGCCAGCCCCAGTTCCCTGTAGAGTACAATGAATGCTGCAATGCAGGGGAAGAACATGGTAAGGACGACACTCCCCACAACGAGTTGTTTTGCCGTCAATGGCAATAATGCGAGCATTCCCAGGGCCGCATCCTTTCGAAGAAATCCCACCACTATGGCCGTTACCGATTCCTCGGGGAGTCCGAGCACCCCCGTCACCACAGGTGCTGTAAAGCGCGCTATGTGATCGAAAACTCCCAGAACGAAGAGGATATTTATTACAAGGACAGCGGACAGAATAACGGGCAGGGCCTCTTTTAGAAATCCCTGGCTGCGCTGCCAGAGTTTATGGACGACAATTTTCAAAGCGGGGAGCCTGTAGGGGGGGATTTCCATCAAAAGCTCGGGGCTCCTCCCCTTCATAATGCGATTCAGGATCAGCCCGAGAGCGATCCATACGATAAAGAGTGTTCCGTAAACGATAGCGACATACTGACCACCCTCTTTGCCGACGAGGCCGAATATCATTGCCTGTGCCGATGCGCAGGGTATGGCGATGGACACAAGTGTGGCTGCTATGAATCGTTCCCTCTTACTTTCAAGGACACGAGTCGCCATGATTGCCGGAACATTGCAACCAAAACCGAGCATGGTGGGGATAATGGCAAATCCGTGCATTCCCAGGTGGTGAAGTGTAGTGTCGAGAAGAACTGCAAGGCGGGGGAGATAGCCCGTATCTTCAAGGATACTGAGGACGAGGTAGAAGGAGATAATGTAGGGGAGAACCATGGCAAAGGGGATATAGAAGCCGCTGCTCAAGAGTCCGAAGGATTCTACGAAGTGAATTTCACCGGCGATCAGCTTCCCTATGAAAATGTCGTGAAGGAAACCTCCGCCACCCATTGCTGTACTCACTTTATGGAGAATTGGCAGCCACAGATTATCAAAAAGAGGGTCAAAAACCCTGGAAATCAGATTCTCACCGATAAAGCGTATGACTATAAAGGATAATACGAGGACCATAACGGCGATGATACTCCCCTTTATGGGTTTGACGCTGGCGTCTTCCAGACGTTCGAACCACCGGTGGTGTTTGTGCTCTATCCGCTGCACCTGATCGATGATTTTACCCACAAGCGACCAGCGTTCATCACGGCTCAGTTGCGGCCGGGAAGGGGAAACTGCCTGTGAAATATTTTCGACCAGTTCTTTGATCCCCTGGCCGGTGAGTCCCGATGTGGCGACAACAGGGACACCGAGAAGGTCTCTCAATTTATTCAGATCGATGTTAATGCCGCAGTGCACAGTGTCGTCCCACATATTGCATGCTACGACGACGGGTATGTTCTGTTCCAGTAATTGCAGTGTCAGGTAAAGATTTCTTTCAAGATTTATTGCACTGACGACATTGATTACTATGTCACCCGTTTTCATCATTTTACTGGCTATTTCTTCAGCCTCGGAGGTGGGTTCCAGGGTATAGGTGCCGGGAACATCGATGATTTCGGCTTCCCTGTCGCCCGTTTTCATGAAGCCGCTGGTGTAGTTTACCGTGGTGCCCGGATAATTTGATGATATAACACGGATACCCGTCAGGCGGGAAAAGATGACACTCTTTCCCACATTAGGGTTTCCCATGAGGAGAAGCTTCATTCTTCCTTCCTGTCTGTACTGATGAATATCTTTTTCGCCATGCCGAACCCGATGGCGACCTGCGATCTGTCGATCTGAATGGTGACTGGTCCTCTCATAAACGTCGAGCTTATCTTTGCAATTTCTTTTCCCGGTCTGATACCGAGGGCATTGAGGCGATTTATGAGAGATGTTCCGCCATTGATTTTCTGAACGACACCCTTTTCATTTGATTTTAGCTCGTTGAGAGACATTACCACTTGATTTCTCTGTTCCTTCCCTAGGGTGATTCTTTGTACTATAATATCACCTATTCTAATTACATTTCAGTAATTAGCAAGTAGAAAGTTAATGAACAAGGGATTGTCCCTCTTTTTTTGACCTCCTGTGCGTAAAATGACCATACCCCGGGCCTTTGCATTGTGAAATTTTGTAATGTCTCTCGAGTGCAACAGCAAAAGACCATATATCGTTGCCTGCCGCAAAAAGAAGGTAATGTGACGGTCTGTTTTTATACCTTGACCGGGAAAAGCTTCTGAATTATAAGTATCTTTCTTGTTTCCAATCTCCTCGACTCGGGGGCCTGTGTCGTTTGCCACGAGGTGGAAGAAAAACGACAGTAGATCCTGCCGTCGCATAAACAATCACACTGTCACAATAATAGTAAGGAATTATTCACGTGCAAAAAGACACCACTGTCAACATATATGCAATCATTTGTATAGCCGTATTCTTCTGGGGACTCTCCTTTGTTGCAACAAAAATTGCCCTCGTGAGTATATCCGTATTTACGCTTATCTTTATACGGTTTGCCATCGCCTCCATTATTTTTCTGATCCTGACGGTGAAAAGAAAATTTCCATCTTTTACAAGAAGGGATCACATAAAGATATTCCTCATCGCCCTCTTTGAGCCGGGGTTATATTTCCTCTGTGAAACCTTTGGCCTGCAGTACACGGCGGCGCCCAAGGCTTCCTTGATTATCGCCACCGTCCCCGTTGTGGTGCTCATTATCTCATTTTTCATGATAGGTGAGCGCACGGGGCTCTTGAGCATGGTGGGGATTGTGCTGTCCTTATTCGGGATAGGACTTCTGGTAATGGGTGATCCACAATTCAGCCTCGGATTTGATGGTCCCCTCATCGGCGATCTTCTCATTTTTGGAGCGGTGATCTCCGCCTCCTTCTATACTGTTATCGTTCGCGACCTTGGTAAAAAGTATTCGGCCCTGAAGATTACCACGGTGCAGATATTGTACGGGACAATCTTCTATGCGCCGGCCTTTCTGTGGGAACTTCCACGAATAGAGTGGTCGGCCATAACGATGCAGTCTGCCGGGGCGCTCATATTTCTCAGTATCTGCGCCACAGTCATCGCCTTTCTGTGCTACAATTATGCCCTTACACAGATGCCCGCCGTGCGGGTGGCAGTATTCCTGAACGGCATACCCGTAGTGACGACACTGGCTGCCTGGATACTTCTGGGGGAAACACTGACAATCATCCAGATAGAGGGTGGACTGTTGGTGCTTGCGGGTGTCTTTCTCACCAATCTTCCCGGTCTCCGCGCCTTTTCACAGCGCGTTATCAATGGGAAATAATTCTTATTGACAGCAATCCACTCATGTACTATATTACTATATAGCAATATAGTTGGAGTGAGGTATGAAGGAATTTACATGTGTCATGAAGGCCCTGTCAGATCCCAACAGGGTGAAGATTGTAAAGATGCTTCAGCATAAGGAGTTCTGCGTCTGCGAGATGAGGGCTCTCCTCGGAATAGCCCAGCCCACGGTATCAAAGCACCTGAAGGTACTTGAAGATGCCGGAATTGTTCTATCGAAAAAGGAGGGACTCTGGGTAAACTATCGTCTTTCCGAGGGGAGGGGAAGCCCCTATGTAGCCACATTGCTGGGAACTTTGAGACACTGGCTTGAGGATACAGATGAAATCAAAGCACTGCTGAAGCAAATCGACTCAGTCAGCAGAGAAGACATATGCAGCAGATAATGGTAATGCATATAGCCGAATAGAGATATATTTTGGAGAAGGGAAGGGTTAAGGAATTTAAGAGATATGAAGGAACGATATAAATTACTGCTCATTATTGTAGTATTTATTGCGAGCTATTACATACCCTGGGACCACGTCACCATGCGGAAATCGGGGCTGGAAGCATTTATGATGCTTCAGGAATATGCGAGGGAGCACGTGCTGACCTGTCTCATACCCGCTTTTTTTATAGCAGGTGCAATCTCGGTCTTTGTTTCACAGGCGGCCGTGCTGAAATACTTTGGTTCACAGGCAAAAAAGGTGCTGTCATATTCTGTGGCATCCATTTCGGGGACGATACTGGCGGTCTGCTCCTGTACGGTGCTCCCCTTGTTTGCCGGGATCTATACGCGCGGTGCGGGCATAGGGCCCGCCACGGCATTCCTCTATTCCGGTCCGGCCATAAATGTGCTGGCCATAACAATGACGGCGAGAATCCTTGGCTGGCAGCTCGGCCTGGCACGGGCAATCGGGGCCATCCTCTTCGCCGTAATTACCGGTCTTCTTATGGCCTTTATCTTCAGGAAAGACGAGAAAGATCAGGGAGAACTGTACATACCCGAGGGTGAAGAAAAGGGGCGCACACTCACACAGGATGCGCTTTATATGCTGACAATGGTGTTGATTCTTATATTTGCCGCCTTTGCAAGACCGGAAGAGGGGACTGTCGGTCTCTGGTCACGGATCTTTGCGGTAAAATGGTATATTACCGTCTCTCTTCTGGCGGTGCTGGCCTTGATGCTGAAATGGTGGTTTACAAAAGATGAGCGGGTCATGTGGGTCGAGTCGACGTGGGATTTTATGAAGAAGATAGTCCCATTACTGGCAGCAGGAGTCCTCGTTGCCGGATTTTTTCTCGGCCGACCGGGGCATTCGGCCCTCATTCCTGAGCAGTATATTCAACAACTGGTGGGAGGAAATTCACTATGGGCCAACCTCTTTGCCTCTGTGGCGGGGGCGCTCATGTATTTTGCGACACTGACTGAAATCCCGATTTTGCAGGGGCTTCTGGGTTCGGGTATGGGGAAGGGACCCGCACTGGCGCTGCTTCTGGCGGGTCCGGCCCTGTCATTGCCGAACATGTTGGTCATAGGCAGTGTCATGGGTTTTAAAAAAACTGCCACCTTCTGCGGTATTATTGTTGTGATGTCGACTATAGCGGGATTGATATACGGCACTTTTGCCGGATAAGAGAATAAAACTTTTAAGAGGAGATAAAAACATGGAAATTAAGGTATTAGGGCCGGGATGTGTGAGATGCCGGACAATGGAAAAAAATGTTATCGACGCCTGTGCACAACTCGACGTGGCGGCAGACATCCTGCATATCACCGATGTGAAGGAATTTGCAAAAATGGGTGTCATGCTGACGCCGGCGGTAATTGTCGACGGAAAGATTATATCTTCGGGAAAGGTTCCCACCGTCGATGAATTAAAGAAAACCTTTTCAAAAATGGACTAGCGTGGTAAAATTGTACCGCGTGACGGTCATAGATTAACAAAGAAGGTGGCTGTTTATTATCACCTTCATGTGGACGGTCATAAAAGAGTTCTTTCATAAAGTTGACGAGATTACATCATCCGTAAAATCAAGGATCTGACTATCTGACTATCTGAACATCTTATATCATTATAGAAAATCCAAGCTCATCATAACGACTGGCAGTGTTTTGCCTGGCCTGCATGAAACATTATCTCAATCTACAGTTTTTCATCATTGGTAATCAGACAGTTGCTATCATGAACTGCCGGACATAGTGATTGCATGAAGTGAAGTGGAAACAAGGGGACCCGTCAATGTTCTGAGAACGACGGGTATATCCCATATATTTAGGGGAATATATGGGTAACGATGGGGTAAAAAAAGGGGTATAGACGATGGATACGGTTCATATTAAGGTATTGGGTACTGAAGCCAGCAGGTGCACGGAAACGGAAAAAATGGTTAAGGAAGCAGCATTAAAGGCGGGAGTTAAGGCGGAGATAGAAAAAATCAGGGACACAATGGAAATTGTCGGTTATTGTATCTTTGGAACGCCGGCCGTTATCATCAATGATGAAGTAAAATGCGTGGGAAGGATTCCGAGCAGGGAAGATGTTAAAACGTGGTTCGCCAACTTTTAAGAGATAGAGTTGGCTCATACGTTAACACTTTTCTCCACGCGTGATAGCAAGGTAAAGGGCCTCTAAGACATAATATTCCCGAGTGTGTGAATTGTTGTTTCAATATCTTCGGCACTGATTCCATAGTGAGTCACCGCTCGAAAGTGGGAGGGACCAAGCCTGAGCAGTCTGATGCGACGCCTTTCAAGCTCGGCGTCGAGGTAGTCATCCTGCACTGTATCACTGACAAGATCAAAAAAGACAATATTGGTACGCACTGACTCCGGGTTTATTGATAATCCGGGAATTAATGCGATGCCATTGGCAAGAAGGCGTGCGTTTTCGTGGTCTTCGGAAAGCCTCGTTGTCATTTCTTCGATAGCGACAATGCCAGCCGCCGCGATAATGCCGGTCTGGCGCATGCCGCCTCCCAATGTCTTGCGCATCCTCCGTGCCTCTCTGATAAAATCGCGTGACCCGCAGATGAGAGAGCCTATGGGTGCGGCCAAACCCTTTGAAAGACAGAAACTTACCGAATCGAATCCTCTCGTCAACTCAGTGACTGGTACATCGAGGGCGACTGCTGCATTGAATATCCTGGCGCCGTCGAGATGTGTTTTCAGCCCGTAATCTCGGGCAAGCTTTATGACTGAAGCGGTATATTCGGGTGTCAGTGGAACACCATTGCACCGGTTGTGCGTGTTTTCGAGGCAGATGAGACGGGTTCGTGGAAAGTGGATGTTATCATCGCGGATGGCGCTTTTTATGTCATCGATATCGATGGTGCCATCGGGTTGATTGATAACTGTATACGGGAGAATACCCCCCAGCGCCGACATGCCGCCCGCTTCATAGTAAAAGATGTGTGCCTGATCTCCCAATATGACCTCGTCTCCCCGATTGCAGTGTGTGAGGAGAGATACAAGGTTTCCCATCGTTCCACTGGAAAGGAGAAGTGCCGCTTCCTTTCCCATCAAGCGGGCACCCTTCTCTTCAAGATCATTGGTAAGGGGGTCTTCACCGAATACGTCATCTCCTAAATCGGCAGTATGTATGGCATCCCGCATGGCCGGTGTCGGGAGCGTCACCGTATCACTTCTCAAATCTACAATTTTCATTTTTGTTTTTCCTCTTCCTAACGGTGTAACTTTGGAATAGACTCTAAAAAACAGAAAAACCGGAAACAGTCAACAACAAAAGAGGAAATAATCTATTTATTCGGATCATCATCTCGATCGGTTGCAATTAAGACACAATAACGGGATTGTCTCCACGTGGGCAGGAGGGTTCAAGGATTCGCTGATTCAAATGAAATGCTGAAGAATTGAAGTGAATGGTTTGCGAATTGGTAAGGCAGATACTATGAGCAGGAGATTGGGAATATTGAGGGAAATCCGAAACGCAGCACAGGAGCATCCGAGTATACACCCCCACGCCTCTGGACGAACCTCACAAAAGACCGAGGAACGCCCCTTTGAAAACAAACTACAACGTATTCCCTCGTCCTGACGTACGGGGAAACAATAGTATGCGATTAAGAACGTCAAGGTTGGGGCATGCCGGAAGGATTCTGCCTTCCTGGAAGCTCTTCACCTTTTTAATATCTTAATCAGCTAACAAATGAACTGGGACGTGACACACTTCTGAAATCAATAAAGAACAGGGCCATCGTCCGTAAGGATGAATAGACTCTTTCGTCTATTAAGTCCTTTTAACATTTTTTGCCTGGAATCCTCGGTCCGTCTGTTCGACGTCGAAGGTAACCTCATCCCCTTCGACGAGATTCTTGAATCCAGCCATGTCTATGGAAGAATAATGGACAAAAAGGTCATCACCATCTTCCTGGTTAATAAATCCGAAGCCCTTCTTCTCGTTAAACCATTTAACTGTTCCTTTAGCCAAAACTAATCCCCCTGAGAAAATGAATAAAACTAAGAGTTAAGTGGAAATTTTGTCTCATCTCTTGAAAAGTAAATACTTTAAAAGAGCAAACCCAAGCCTCTTGTGAAAAGAAACGTACAGAGACTAATATTATATATATGACCGATAGTCAAGTAAAAAATGTCATTGTTTTGGGTCATTATGGAAATAATTTCTATTTTATATGTCGAGGAGGGTTAACAGTGTGATTAGAGAAACAAGAGAGGTCTGTTTGATGCAAATTTATTGAAGGCAAATAACAGTTTTCTATGCAGTTCTTTCTATCGCGGGGCCCATATCAGATTTGTCAGTTGAAAGAGATGGAAGATCAATGAATGCATCAGGACGACTCGGTAATTTATATATAGGGGATAATCAGGGCCAGTTCTCGACCAGCCGGGGGATGATCTCTCCGGCCTTTCCCAGGAGTGTTATGTCCGCCAGGTCGGAGAGTGGTGTAGATTCAATGTTGATCTCGGCGACAAGCGCGCCCTTTGCTTTTGCCTCGAAAGGGAAGGATGCCGATGGTTGTACCACCGCCGATGTGCCGATGACGAGCATGACGTCGCACGTCGTGGACGCATCGAAGGCCCTCTGCAGGATATCGTAATCGAGATTTTCGCCGAACCATACAACATGTGGCCGGAGGAGTCCTGAGCACTCATCGCACCGGGGTGATGTGCCCAGGTCGGGTGTGAAATCGACGGTTATCTTTCCGCACTCGGTGCAGCGAACCTTCCAGATGTTTCCGTGGATTTCGAGGAGATTCTTCGTTCCCGCTCGCAGATGGAGGCCATCGACATTCTGTGAAATGAGTGTGAAGTGGGGGACCTTTGCCTCGAGGTCTACCAGTGCCCTGTGGGCGGGATTGTATTCAACATCCTTAATCAGAGTGCGACGCCAGTTGTAAAATTCCCATACGAGTTCCGGATTTGTCGCAAAGGCTTCAGGTGTGGCCAGTTCCTGGGAACGGTATTTTCGCCACAGACCCCCTGCACCGCGAAATGTGGGGACTCCACTTTCTGCCGAAATGCCGGCGCCCGTGAGTACTGCCACGCTTTTCGCTTCAATTAATGCCTGCCTGAGTCCTTTAATCTCAGTATCCATGAAGAAAATATTGCATATTCCTCACATATTTGCCATAGAATATTTCATGAATGCCTGTTGTTGTTGACAGAGCATGCTACTTTCACTATAATTTTACGTCGAGAGGGACGAAGGGAGAGTGCCGATGAAGATAAGCAGTGTTCAGGAGATGAGAGGGATGGACAGGGCGGCTGTTGCCGAGTACGGCATAGCCGAAGAGCTGTTGATGGAAAATGCCGGGCACGCCTTATACATGGCAATACAAAAAGAGGTGGGAATTGCGGGCAAGCGGTTTGTTATATTCTGCGGCGTCGGAAACAACGGTGGTGACGGCTTGGTCGTCGCGAGAAAGATTCATTCCGCCGGAGGGAGCGTAAAGATATTTATACTGGGCGACAGGGAAAGATTCAAAAGCGTGGCACGTCTCAACGTGGACATAGTCACAAAACTGCACCTCGATATTGAGCAGTTCGAATCGACGGAATCGGCACGCATGGCAGTAGCCCACAGCGATGTAGCAATAGACGCAATATTTGGAACCGGTCTCACGCGCGACGTCGAGGGTCTGTACCGAGATTGTATAGAAATGATAAATGAAAGCGGGAAAATAGTCTTCAGCCTCGATATCCCATCGGGTATCAATGGCGATACGGGCGAGGTCATGGGAACTGCCGTGGAGGCCGATTGTACCGTTACCTTTGGACTCCCCAAGATTGGGAACATACTCTATCCGGGCTATAATTTCTGTGGAACGCTGTACGTGACCCACATATCATTTCCCCCCGCGCTCTATGACAGCGATGCAACAAAGGTGGAGATCAACGAAGCGCCTGAACTTCCCCCCCGCCCAAGCGCGGGCCACAAGGGAGATTTTGGAGAGGCCCTTTTTATCGCCGGGGCGTCAAGCTACTTCGGCGCGCCCTATTTTGCGGCACTCTCATTCATGAAGGCCGGTGGGGGCTACGCGCGTCTTGCCGCTCCCCGTTCGATGACGCCCTTTATAGCGAATAAGGGGAGTGAAATCGTATTCATCCCCCAAGAGGAAACGGGAGAGGGGAGTATTGCATACAAAAACTGTGACGCACTCCTGGAACTTTCAGATAAGATGGATATAGTTGTTCTCGGTCCGGGAATTTCTCTGGCCCAAGAGACTCGAAAGCTGGTGCAGACACTGGCGGAAAAGATAGAAAAACCGCTTATCATCGACGGCGACGGTATAACTGCCCTCTGTGAAGATCTGGATATTATAAGGGGGAGAAGGGATGCGACGATCCTGACGCCACATATGGGGGAGATGTCCAGGATTACAGGGAAGACCATAGGGGAAATCGAAAAGTATAAAATTGCCCACCTTCAAGAGACTGCGAGGGAACTGGGGGCCATAATAGTTCTCAAGGGCGCACATTCCATAATCGGCTATCCCGACGAAAGGGTCTGCATAAATCTGAGCGGAAATTCGGGTATGGCCACAGCCGGCTCGGGTGATGTCCTGACGGGGGCAATCGCCGCCATGTATGGTCTCGGCCTGTCCATCGAGGACGCTGTCAGAAAGGGAGTATTCATCCACGGCTTTTCAGGAGACCTGGCGTCCCGTGAAAAAGGAGAAGACGGGATGACGGCCCAGGACATACTCGACTACCTCCCCCTTGCCGTAAAAAAGGACCGTGAAGACCACCAGTCCGTGAGAGACGGATACTCCATCGATTGCCTGTAACCTGGATAAGAAGAGGGCGACGAGAGCCCGATGATATTTATTATTACTGAACTGAAGTTGAAATGGTATGACCCTTCTCTATGAATGTATCTTTGAGTTTACCTGCATCCCGGTGCGGAGAAATACTACAAGGAAAAGGGATACATAAAGTAAATAAACTCGAATAGTGATCCACATAAAAACCCGCAGAGCAAAAGCAATCGACGTTCTGCACGGAAAAGAAAAGCCAGGTTTGCGCAATGAAGCCGGGCTTTTTATATTTCGAAGTTCGCAATACTCTCTTGACACACAGCGATATTATGACCTATTAAAAGAGTGAAAATTTCCTGACGGAAGCGCTAGGAGAGGAGAGTAGTATGAGAGAAGCGGAACGCGACTATTACCGGAAACAGGTGCCCAAGATTCTTGACGCGTTGAAAAAGAAAAGGTACGAGTCATTGTTTTTCGAGACTGCTGAAGAGGCAAAGCAGTTCATAATTGACCAGATCAAGGCGGATGAGCTTGTCGGTACCGGTGGGTCAGTGACGCTTCGAGAAGATCTGGGACTTGTGAAAGCATTACGGAATAAGGGCAATACCGTCGTCGACCACTGGGAAGACGAAGGAAATTACGAAAAAAGGATAGAACTCAAGCGGAAGCACCGGGGGGTGGACGTCTTTTTAACCAGCGCCAATGCCATTACTGAAGATGGTGTTATAGTAAATCTCGATGGAGGCGGAAACAGGGTAGCCAGTACATGCTCGGGGCCGAAGAGAGTTATACTCGTAGCCGGAGTTAACAAACTGGTCAAAACCACGGATGATGCCATATCGCGGACACGAAACAAGGTGGCCCCCATAAACGCAGTACGTAAAAGTCTGAAGACACCCTGCGCGGAAACAGGCGTTTGCATCGACTGCGATTCGCCTGCGAGGATATGCGCGGCGCTCCTGATTCTTCTCAAAAAGCCCGGGGATATTGACTCATTCACCGTCATACTCGTCAATGAAGATCTGGGATATTAGTAAGGTAGAAATTGGTTTCATCAGAAAGTAATTTCGTTACCGCACTTATCCCCTTTAGCGGGATTAGCAAATTAGGATTTGCTTCCCGAAAGGAAGCGAATCCGTGAATGCGCTTATCCCCTTTAGTGGGGCTTATCCCCATTATGGGGGCTAAGAGGCGGACAATATAAAAAGCTACATTGCCAACCCGACAACAGAGAAAGTGCAACTATGTGCTACATCCCGCAAAAACAGATTGAAAATATAAAAAGGCAAATGGAACCGGGCACAATCATCATCATCTATGGTCCCCGCAGAACCGGTAAAACGACACTCCTGAAGAAATTAATAGATTCAGAGAAGGACATGGCAATCCTCTATATCAACGCAGAAGATGAGGAGGAAGGGCAACTGCTGGACAGAGGATCGCTCGTCAAACTTATCGATATTTTGCAAAATTATTCACTGCTCATCATCGATGAAGCACAGGAAATCGATCAACTGGGCCTGAAGCTGAAGATTATCATGGATGAAGTCAGCGAATTAAGGGTTATCCTATCGGGGTCTCACTCCTTTGATATTGCAAAAGATGAGCAAGAAGCCCTCTCAGGAAGAAAGATCTTTCTCAAACAGTACCCCTCAGCCGAGATGGAAATTACAAAAGCGGAAGAGTTGGAAGAGAATGGCAATAGTCTTGAGGCGCGCCTTATCTATGGAGCCTACCCGGAAGTGATCCTCACGTCCAATAGATTTCTCAGGGAAGAATACCTTCGAGAATACGGAAAATCCTTTCTCTATCGCGATATCGTCAAGATGGAGAATCTCATCTATAAAAATAAGCTGGAGCACCTCCTCACATATCTTGCCCTTCGGATAGGGACCGAGATCAGCATTCGTGACCTGGCCAGGGAACTGGAGATTAAAAAAGACAGGGTGGAACACTATCTGGACCTCTTTGAAAAGCTCTTTTTTATATACAGTCTGAAGGGTTTAAAGAGAAATTCACCGAAAGAGATGGCAACAGACAGGCGATACTATTTCTACGACAACGGAATCAGAAACGCCGTTATCGGAAACTTTGCCCCCCTGGAAAAGAGGAACGATATAAAGCAACTCTGGGAGAACTATATAATAGGAGAACGCTTTAAAAGACAGGAGTACCTCTCACAGAAGTGTCCGGCCTATTTTTGGATAACAAGCGACAAAGAAGAGATAGACCTTGTCGAAGAAAAAGATGGAAAACTGGAGGGCTATGACATGCGGTGGGAATGCATAAATATGGAGCCTCCGGCGGAATGGGTGGCACGCTATCCCGGCGCCCGATTTACAGTCATACACAAGGGAAATTACACGAAATTCATACTCTAGCGGGGCATGCGATCGAAGGATACAATCCGCCCGGAATAAAAAATTTTGACATTGTGAAACCATCAGCGTAGTATCACAGAGCGATTCACAATCGCAGGTTCAGGCAACGCGTCATTCCCCCGTGATTAAGTGACGTGTCATTACCGGGCGGGCGTGAGTCTCGTGCTTCTTTACTGGTTGCATAAACCCAAGCTTTTTTAAATAAAAGGAAAGAACAATGTCACAGGAACTGAAAACCCCGTTTCTCTAAAAAAAGAGGCGGGGTTTTTTATTTCAAGAGGCAGAACAATGAAAAAGCCCACGGCACCATATCCCCTCCCCATCCGGGAGTGGTCGGAGGAAGATCGTCCCAGGGAAAAGCTCCTCAAGTACGGCGAACATAGCTTAAGCAAAGCCGAACTCCTCGCCATCCTTATACGAACGGGCATGCATGGCAGGAGCGCCGTCGATATAGGGAGAGAACTCCTGCACAAATTTAAAACTCTGAGAGTCATGAGTGGAATCGATACATCGGAATTCCGGGAAATCCCCGGTCTGAAGGATGCCAAAATTGCCCAGATAAAGGCCGCCCTGGAACTGGCTAACCGCATGATGAGCGAGGATAAGGCCCTCGATAAACCCATAACCAATTCTGCCGACGTGGCAAACTATTTGTTTCCCCTCATGCGAGACCTGAAAAAGGAACGATTCGTTCTCCTCCTTCTCGACAGGCGAAACGCCGTTACCGAAGTTATCGATATAGACTTCGGCACTGTGGACCGGGCAAATCCCTATATACGAGAAATACTCCAGAAGGCTATAAGAAAAAACGCCCCCTCCATCATCGTGGCACACAACCACCCATCGGGTTCCATAAAACCGAGCAACGACGACATGGCATTCACCAGAAGCCTCATGATGGCCGCTAAGGCCGCCGGCATCAGTTTCTTTGACCATATCATCATCGGCGACGACCGCTTCTACAGTTTCGCCGATGAGGGATTGATAGAGGAATACGAGAGGAAGGCGATCAGGGAGTTGTAAATTTTCAAGGATATGTGAGTTGTTGGAATCACAATTGTGAGTCCGAACAACAAAGGGTGCAAACAATGATAAACGAATCGGTGCAAAATCCGATTGCGATTTCCAATGCCGACAAGTATGTCAACCCCGTCATTCCCGCGGAAGCGGGAATCCAGAAGTGGCTTGGATACCGGATCAAGCCCGGTATGATAGTTGATATGTTTAATTGCCGGAGTAATAATAGGCAAACCATAACGAATAGGGATTACGGTATTTGGCGGATTTGGCAATGTTGCCATTTCCGCCAAATAGCTTGAGAAAGATACCAATGTGGTAATGGAATCGGGTATTTAGTAAAAATTGCAGCATTGCCAAAATGACTGAATACCGTGAGTACGGTTTGCATTCCCCATTCACTAATTGTCTCTTGACATAGCGACGCTATTGGTACAAAATACCAGCACATATCAATTAATGCTGGTATTAAGGACCAATCGTTATCATGGAAAAGGAAAAAGAGGGCTTTAAAAAGGCAAGACAAATATTTCAACTACGTGGTGGTATGCTCAGGATGACTGAAGCCATGCATGCAGGTATTCATCGTCGAACCCTTTATGGAATGCGAAACTCTGGAGTCTTGGAAAGGATTGGCCGTGGGCTCTATCGACTGGCCGATCTTCCGGCCCTCATGAGTCCCGATCTTGTTTCTGTTGCCCTGAAAGTACCGAAAGGAGTTATCTGTCTCATATCTGCTTTGTCGCTGCATGATATGACGACACAGATTCCACACGAAGTGTATCTTGCTCTGGAACGAGGCGCAGAGCCGCCACGTCTGGAATATCCACCGACCCGATATTTCTGGTTTTCTGGACAGGCATTCAGCGCAGGCATTGAAATACAAAATATTGATGGGATCGAACTTCGTGTCTACACGATCGAAAAAACACTGGCTGATTGTTTTAAGTACCGTAATAAAATAGGCCTCGATACCGCTGTAGAAGCACTCAGACTCTATCGTGAACAAAAACAACTCAGGGTGGGTGAACTGGTAAAATATGCGAAAGTATGTCGTGTAGAAAGTGTGATGCGTCCCTATCTTGAGGCGGTTCTATGACAAGTAAGTTGTCGCGTAATCTCATGTCAAGACGCCTAAAGAATTTATCAGCAGTATGGGAAAACGTGACTATTTTGTAAATTGAATAATCTGGGAACAAAAAATATTTATCACAGGGAGTAAAAATGAATCTGCGGTAATGGGTTGATTGCTTTTTGCAATGTCCGTGTAAAAACAAAGAGGTATATTTTATAATTCGTCACATAAATGTTATATGTCGATGAAATCGACATGAGAGAGTCCGTGTTATAAGTGTGGATTAAAATGGGCATGAAAAGAAAACGACTATGCCCATATCATAGAGAGGGATTTTATCGATGGCATATATGAACAAAAACAACGGCGCCAATCTCGGGTTTGAAAATCAACTATGGGCGGCGGCGGACAAGCTTCGGGGGCATATGGATGCCTCGGATTACAAGTATGTTGTCCTCGGATTGATCTTTCTGAAATATATATCCGATACCTTCCAGGCCAAGTACAAAAAGTTGGAAGCAACCAGGGAAACCGAATACACCGATCCCGAAGATCGCGATGAATATGCAGCCTCCAATGTCTTTTGGGTGCCCAAAGAGGCTCGCTGGGAAGCGCTTCAGGCCGGGGCCAAACAACCCACTATCGGCAAACTCATCGATGATGCCATGATTGTCATCGAAATGGAAAACCCCTCCCTCAAGGGTGTCTTAACGAAAGATTACGCTCGTCCCTCTCTCGACAAATACCGTCTCGGAGAACTGATCGACATTATTGGAAAAATCGGCCTGGGTGACGATGCCGACCGTTCCAAGGATATATTGGGGCGTGTCTATGAATACTTTCTGGGGAAGTTCGCCGCTGCCGAGGGGAAAGGAGGCGGCGAGTTTTACACCCCTCAGTGTATCGTCAAACTCCTTGTCCGCATGATCGAACCTTACAAAGGCCGTGTCTATGACCCCTGCTGCGGTTCCGGCGGCATGTTTGTGCAGAGCGAAAAATTTGTCGAAGAACATGAGGGCAGACGGGGCGATATTGCTATCTACGGGCAGGAATCCAACTATACCACCTGGCGTATGGCAATGATGAACCTCGCCATCCGGGGCATCGATGCCAATCTAGGGAGGCAGCAGGCAGACAGTTTCAATAATGATCTGCATAGAGACCTCAGGGCCGATTTCATCCTGGCCAATCCGCCCTTCAATATGAGCGACTGGGGCGGCGAGCGGCTCAGGGAAGACGCCCGCTGGAAGTACGGCATTCCACCGGTGAACAACGCCAACTACGGATGGATTCAGCATTTCATCCATCACCTGTCGCCGACCGGCATTGCCGGGTTTGTCATGGCCAATGGGTCCATGTCCACAAACACATCGAGTGAAGGTGAAATCCGAAAAGCAATGATTGAGGCCGATCTGGTGGACTGCATGATTGCAATGCCTGGGCAGCTTTTTTACACGACACAAATCCCGGTGTGCCTCTGGTTCGTGACGCGGAACAAAAAGAACGGCAAGTTCCGAAATCGGAGCGGCCATACGCTTTTCATCGATGCACGCAAAATGGGAACCCTCATAGACCGAGTCCACCGAGACCTCTCCGACGAAGATATCAACAAAATCGCAATGGCCTACCATGCCTGGCGAGTCGAACCGATAACTCCCTCTACCTTTGTGGGAGAGGGCGGGGGTGAGGGGTACAAAGACATCCCCGGTTTCTGTAAGTCGGTCGAAATGGGAGAAATTCAAAATCACGGCTACGTCCTCACCCCCGGCCGATATGTCGGCACCGAAGCAGTAGAAGACGACGGTATCCCCTTTGAAAAAAAGATGACTGACCTCTCCGCTACATTGTATGAGCAATTCGCAAAGGCTGACGAGCTGGAAACTACGATCAGGAAGAACCTGGAGGCGCTGGGCTATGAGAAGTGAGCTGACTCGGTATAGCGATTTGCTGACTGATATCAAGCTCCGCATTCGCCAAGCGCAACATAAAGCGGTGTTCTCTGCAAATGCCGAGTTGATCCTGTTGCATTGGGATATTGGCCGAATGATTGAAAGTCGGCAACAGACCGAAGGTTGGGGGGCGGCGGTTATCCCGCGGTTGTCCAGAGATATCCGCAATGACCTGCCTGAGATGAAGGGGTTTTCGGAGCGGAATCTCAAGCGGATGGTTCGTTTTTATCGTGAGTATCCCTGGCTTGTCGAAAAAGTGCCACAAGCCGTGGCACAATTGCCGGAGCGGGCAGCAAATGGAAAAGTGCCACAGGCTGTGGCACCGGCATCCTATTTGTCGGTTTCAGAAAATCTGCAAAAGCTTGTAACAAAAATACCCTGGGGACAAAATTTTCTCTTGATTGAAAAGGTCAAGGATCTGCCACATCGCCTTTGGTATATGCAAGCAACCATTGAAGACGGATGGAGCCGCGATGTTCTTCAGACAATGATCAAAAACAAGGCCCATGAACGACGGGGAATGACCGTTACCAATTTTGAGGCCCACCTTCCCGCGCCGCAGTCCGATCTTGCGCAGCAAGCCTTTAAAGATCCGTACATCTTTGATTAACTGACCCTTGACGAACCTTACCGCGAGCGGGAACTGGAAACCGGTCTTGTGCGGCATCTGGAGAAATTCCTCCTGGAATTGGGGACCGGATTTTCCTTTGTCGGACGGCAATACCATCTCGATGTCGGTGATGATGATTTTTATGTCGACCTGCTCTTCTATCATCTCAAGTTGAGATGTTTTGTGGTGATCGATCTCAAGGTCGGCCCTTTCAAGCCTGACTATGCCGGCAAGATGAATTTTTATCTCAATGTCGTGGACGACAAGCTCAAACACGAGACCGATAACCCGTCCATCGGCCTGATCCTCTGTCAGGACAAAAAGAAAATCCTCGCCGAATACGCCCTGCGCGGCATGAAAAAGCCAATTGGTGTCTCCGAATACGAATTGACCCGCGCTCTGCCGGATAGCCTGAAATCCGCCCTGCCGACGATTGAAGAAATCGAGGCGGAGCTTGGAGGAAGGGGGGTGGAAGATGGGGAGTGAGTGGCAGACCATGTCCCTTCAGGAGGCAGAAGTTCAATTGCTCGACTGTGTCCATAAAACCCCAGTTGCTAAAGAAGAAGGATATCCTTACGTAGCAATCCCTCAAATTAAGGATGGGCGTATTGATTTGGATAGTGTTCGTCTAATATCTGTCTCAGATTACTTAGTTTGGACTAAAAAGACTCATCCAAAACTTTGGGATATAGTTTTAAGTCGTCGCTGTAATCCGGGAACAACTGCCCACGTTCCAAGAGGGTTGGAGTTTGCATTAGGCCAAAATCTTGTTCTGCTTCGGTCTAATGGCAGATATATTTTTCCAGCTTTTCTGAGGTGGCTTACAAAGAGTCCATTTTGGTGGGAAGAAGTAAAAAAGTATTTGAATGTAGGAGCGGTGTTTGACAGCCTTCGCTGTGCAGATATTCCACATTTCCGTTTTCCTATACCACCAATTCGTGAACAACGTGCCATCGCCCACATCCTCGGATCGCTGGATGACAAGATCGAGCTGAACCGCAAGATGAACGAAACGCTGGAAGCAATTGTCCGTGCCATCTTCAAATCCTGGTTCGTCGATTTCGACCCCGTCCGCGCCAAGGCCGAAGGCCGCGATCCCGGCCTCCCCAAAGAAATCGCCGACCCCTTCCCCGACAGCTTTGAAGATTCCGAACTGGGGCAGATTCCGAAAGGGTGGAAGGTCAAACCAATTGGCAAGGCAGTTCGGTGTGTTGGCGGGTCAACACCGAGCACCAAAAATCCTGAATTCTGGAATGGTGGAACAAATCCTTTCGTGACCCCCAAGGACATGTCATCACTTTCGAGCCCGGTGTTGTTGGAAACCACACGTCACATCAGCGATGCCGGTGTGGAAAAGATAAGTTCAGGTCGGCTCCCTGCCGGAGCTGTTCTTCTTTCTTCAAGGGCACCTATCGGCTATCTCGCTATCACAGAAACCCCCGTTTCTGTAAATCAGGGCATCATTGCGATGATCTGTGACAAAGAGTTACCCAATTATTACGTACTGTATTGGACAGAAACATACATGGATACCATAAAGAGTAATGCTGGTGGAACTACATTTGCCGAAATCAGCAAGAGCAATTTCAGGCCGATCCAAGTGATTGTTCCCCATGAATCCGTTCTCGAAGCCTATGTTCAACAAGTAGAACCATTGTACCAACAATTAATTCTAAACCTCCAAGAATCAAACTCACTCGCATCTCTCCGCGACAGCCTTCTCCCCAAACTCATTTCTGGCGAGCTATGCGTTCCTGATGCGAAGAAATTTATTGAGAAGGGCGGCGTATGAGTGCGTTAAGGCCATGGGCGCAAGGCTCTTTTGAGCTTATCGTACATGCTGAAATACATCGGCGTGAAGGAGGAGACTTCGATCGTCGCATGGCACTCATCAGTTTTGATAATTCCATTGAAATTTCAATCACTACTTATCTCACCTTAAATCCCATTCAGAGAAACGGAGTCCAGTATAGACGCGATAATGTTGAACAATGGCTGAAGAATTACCATACAAAACTCGACTTTTTCACATACGAATTGCAACGACGTTCATTGACAGAAGAAATAGAAAAAAGTGAGATTGTCTGGTATCACGATCACCGAAATGAACAATATCATGGCGGAAGTCGCGGTATTCCAGAATATCGAGTACTTGAAGAGATCAGAAAAGCAGCGCTATGGATCTTTTCTGTTTTGTTTGACGTTCAAAAGATTGAAGAAGTTCTGGATGATGAAATCTTGGGAAGGACGCCACAAGAAGAAGGAAAAATCACAAGAGACAAAACACTAGATATGTTAATCGATATGAATAATGAAGTTATTATGGTTGCTGACCAACCCTATAGTACAAGCGAAGTTCTCTTTGCTACTGATCCAGAGAGTTATTTAGCAGACCTCTCTTCTTTGGAAGAGTCACGCGATTATATCGGAGAACTGAAAGAAAAATATCCTAACTATGTTCGACCTGATATTAGCTCTATTCAATTTATTCATTATAACCAAATAGTATACTTAAAAACAATTACTGTTGAAGGTAGCATTGATCTAGAAGATATGAGCTTTATCATTGACGGCCCTGAAGATGAGGAGATGTTTCCGTGCACCAATAGCCCCAATGACAACGCCACGCACTTTATACGTCAACTCGATCCCTACTCCATAATTCACTGTGTCAAGTTGTTTACTGAGTTAGCATGCCAACAGATCGCAAAAAGTTATGAGGAGCCAAGCCGAGTAAATAAGAATGAATAATAAATTCCGAAGTATTAATGAATCAATCATTGAACAAACCGCGCTAGCCTGGTTCGATAATCTTGGCTACTCCAGTGCATCTGGCCCTGATCTCGCCTTCGACGGTACACGTTCCGAGCGAAGTGCGAAGGCTCAATACTCCGATGTTATTCTGGAAGAGCGCCTGAGGACGGCTCTCCACCATATAAACCTCGATATTCCGCAGAGTGCACTTGACGATGCCGTTCGAAAAATTATCCTGACGGAAACCCCCAGCCTGATCGAAAACAACCGGCGATTTTACCGGTTTTTGACTGACGGTGTGGATATTTCCTATATGAACGATGGCCGTGAGGTCTTCGATAAGGTCTGGCTTCTCGATCTGGCGGATCTGGAGAATAACGACTGGCTCGTGGTGAATCAGTTTACCGTGGTCGAAAATCGCATAAACCGCCGTCCCGATCTGGTTGTCTTTGTGAACGGTCTTCCCCTTGCAGTGATTGAACTCAAGAACCCCGCCGATGAAAAGGCGACGATCCGGCAGGCTTTCAACCAGTTTCAGACGTACAAACAGGACATTCCCTCGCTCTTTACGTACAACGAACTTCTGGTCATCTCCGACGGCCTTGAGGCGCGGTGCGGTTCCATTACCAGCGGATGGGACCGCTACATGCCGTGGCGGACCGTTGACGGAACAGAGGTTGCTCCGAAGGACTCGGTGGAACTGGAGGTGCTGCTCAAGGGGATATTCGACAAGCGGCGTTTCCTTGACTTGATTCTCAATTTCATCGTTTTTGAGGATGACGGGAGCGCGGTTTTAAAAAAGATCGCCGCCTATCACCAGTATCACGCCGTCAACAAGGCCGTGGAATGCACCCTGTCGGCCTGCGGCATTACCGCCGAGCCTGGGCAGTTGTACGCGGAATTCCCCGCCCTCGATGCATTGAATCCCTTTGGGATTGGCGAACATATAGTGCCGCCGTACGGAGATCAAACAAAGCACTTTGGAGGGCGCCGTATCGGTGTCATATGGCATACGCAGGGGAGCGGGAAGAGTCTTTCCATGGCCTTTCTCGCGGGGAAGGTCATACGTCACCCGGCGATGAAAAATCCCACCATAGTTGTCATTACTGACCGCAATGATCTGGATGATCAGCTCTTCGGCACATTCTCTCACTGTCGCGATCTCATGCGGCAGACACTGGTTCAGGCGGATTCGCGAGAGCATCTTCGTTTTCTCCTGGATGTTCCCGCTGGCGGGGTGGTATTTACCACGATTCAAAAATTCATGCCTGATGAGAAGGGCAATCGGCATCCGATGCTATCCGATCGGGAGAATATCGTTGTTATTGCTGATGAGGCACACCGCAGCCAGTATGATTTTATCGACGGTTATGCCCGCCATATGCACGATGCCTTGCCTCAGGCATCTTTCATCGGTTTTACCGCCACACCGATTGAACGTGATGACCGGAGCACCCCCGCCGTCTTCGGCAATTACATCGATACGTACGACATGCTGCGGGCTATTGAAGACAAGGCGACGGTGCCCATCTATTACGAAGGACGCCTGGCAAAGATAGAACTCGATGAACAGGAGCGGCCTAAGATCGATCCTGAGTTTGAAGAGATCACCGAAGGGGAGGAGGAAGCGGGGAAACAGTACCTGCGCACAAAATGGGCTGCCCTTGAGGCGATGGTGGGAACAGGGAAACGGGTCGCCCTTGTGGCGGAGGATCTGGTGCGCCACGTCGAGCAACGGCAAGATGTAATGAAGGGCAAGGTGCTTATTGTTTGTATGAGCCGCCGCATCTGCGTGGATATGTACGATGCGATTGCAAAGTTGCGCCCTGAATGGCATGGCGGTGACGACGACAAGGGGATCGTTAAGATTGTCATGTCGGGGGCGGCATCGGACAGGCTCGAATGGCAGCCTCACATTCGCAACAAGGCCCGGCGCGAGGCATTGGCCAAACGGTTTAAAGATCCGGCAGATCCCCTGAGGATCGTCATTGTCCGAGACATGTGGCTTACGGGTTTCGATTGCCCGTCCATGCATACCATGTATGTGGATAAACCGATGCGGAGTCATGGATTGATGCAGGCGATTGCCCGTGTCAACCGGGTCTTCAAGGATAAACCGGGCGGGCTCGTGGTTGACTACATCGGACTTGCCTACCAACTGAAGCGCGCATTGGCGGATTACACCGAGGCGGGCGGCTGTGGTAAGGCGACGCTCGACCAGGAAGAGGCCGTCCAGGTCATGCTTGAAAAATACGATATCGTGGCTGCCATGTACCACGACTTCGATTATCTATCGCTTATAACGGCAAGCCCGGCTGAGCGACTGGCCGGAATCGCCGCCGCCATGGAGCATATCCTCGCGCTCGAAGAGGGGAAAAAACGGTATCTCGAATCGGTCACGGCCCTGTCGAAGGCCTTTGCGCTTGCCGTCCCCCATGAAGAAGCGATCAGAATCCGGGATGAGGTGGGGTTCTTCCAAACCGTTCGATCCGCCCTGGCAAAGGCGACCGTCGAAGGGGAAGGGAAGACGCCCGAAGAAATGGATACTGCAATCCAGCAGTTGGTGTCGCGTGCTGTCATATCTGATGAAGTCGTCGATATCTTTGCATCGGTGGGTTTGATAAAGCCGAATATATCGATCCTGTCGGAGGAATTTTTAAAGGAGGTCAGGCAACTCCCGCACAAGAATCTTGCCGTCGAGGTGTTGCGGAAGCTTCTCAATAAGGAGATCAAGGGGCAATGGAGAAAGAATGTCGTACTGGCGCGGTCTTTTGCTGAGATGCTTGAAGAATCGATACGGAAGTACCAGAATCGGGCCATCGAGGCGGCGCAGGTCATCGAAGAATTAATCACACTTGCCAAAGAAATACGCACGGCGCAGAGCCGTGGCGAAGACCTCGGCCTTACCGATGACGAAATCGCCTTCTACGATGCCTTGGAGGTCAATGACAGCGCCGTCAAGGTACTGGGCGACGAGATGCTCAAGACCATCGCTCACGATCTGCTTGAGGCCGTTCGAAGGAACGTCACCATTGACTGGACAGTGCGGGAAAACTCCAGAGCCCACATTCGTGTCATCGTAAAGCGCATACTGCGGAAGTACGGCTATCCACCTGATAAACAGGAAAAGGCGACACAAACTGTCCTGGAACAAGCCGAGGCGCTCTGTAGAGATATGGCTGAAAAATGAGATGGTAGAGGGAAATAATCCACTTTACAACTGAGGCAACACATGCGAAAAAACATATATTAAAATTCTTGGGAACGCTGATATTGAAGGGAGGAAACCTTTTACGTGTATAAAAAATTGAAAATGAGTATAGGGTCTATCGTGGCCCTGCTATCGATCGCAGTCGGGTTGGTTTTGGTCGTATATCCACCTGCCTTTTTTTCACCCCGGGAATCCTGGGTGGCCGCACTTTCAATTGTTGCAATAACGTTCTGGGCGACTATGATTATTCCCGAGTATCTGACGGCGCTCATGTTCTTCTTCTTAGCCATGATCTTTTCGTTGGCTCCCGCGAGTGTGGTTTTTTCCGGATTTGAATCAACAGCCCTGTGGCTCATATTTGGCGGTCTTGTAATCGGTGTGGGGATAACCGGCACCGGTCTGGGAAACAGGATTGCCGACAAAATAGTCGTTCATCTTAACGGGAGTTACCTGAGAATAATAAGCGGCGTTGTGTTTGCCGGTGTGTTGTTTTCCTTCCTCATGCCGTCGTCGATGGCACGGGTAATATTTTTAATACCTGTTGCTCTTGCGATTGCGAATCATTTTGGTTTTACCGAAGGATCGAATGGACGTATCGGCATCGTTCTTGCTGTGACATTAGGAACAGTCATTCCCTCATACACCATTCTGCCATCGAATGTAGTCAATATGGTCCTTGTTGGAATGGCGGAAACACAATTCAATATATCGCCCTTGT